>JBAREU010000159.1:0-12472 GCA_049796515.1 Solirubrobacterales bacterium | reverse complement strand
CCAGATTGCATATCGCCGCTTCGCGACATTCGCCCAGAGGACGACCGGGCTTCCCTGCACAGCGAGCTACGAGACGACCGCATTTGAAGGCGTTTGCCTAAGAATGAATCGTGTCACCGACCCGGTCGTGTCCGCCAAGTCCCGCCAAGGCGTTGTAGGCGCTTGCTGCGCCACTTCTAAGCTGGGAAAGCTGCGTGACCGCATGAAACGACAGTTTGATGCCGGCAGCGTCTGGCTCCCAGGTACGGCCGTGCCGCATATCTTCGCCAAACTTAGCTAGTGCGGGCACGGAGTCAGCGACAGCTTCAAACTCGCTATTACCTAGCTTCGACGCAAGCTGTCCTTGGTACTCTGGCCATGCGGGCATTGACAGCTCATAGAACCTCACCCATATGCCCTCTTGCTCCACCGTGTAAAGAATGGCATCAGCGGTTTTCAGCTGTGCCGCCAATAGTCGAGACCCTGCCCTTGCGAGACGAACATCTCGACGCCAGGAGATTGCGGCATCAACCGCACCGCCGGCCGTCGCACCTACTAGCGCACCGCCAATTGCGCCAATTGCCGTCCAGCCCGGCGCTGACATAGCTAAGGCAAGCACGCGTGCAGCGTACCGTCGGCTGTCAGGACGGCGATGCGTCTTGCGGGAATGTCGCGAAGCGGCGATATGCAATCTGGCTTCTGCGCGGCGTAGCCGCGCTCAACCTCAGTAGCTAAGCCCCAAAGGGCGTGCGACATCAATTCACGGGAGAGTGGACGGCGTCCCTATGCCTGGCGCCGTTTCAATCCTGCTTTGCGGAGCCGCTTGGCAGCCTGCACTTCTTTCCTGTCGGGGCCTTTCTTGTTCGGCCCAGGCGTCTCCAGGGTTGCCGGGAGGCCCTCGAAGCGGGGCTCGGAGAGGAAGGCGGCTAGGCCCTGTTTGCCCATCTCGCCCTTGCCGAGGTTGGCGTGGCGATCACGGCAGGAGCCGAGTGGGGCGGCGGCGTCGTTTACGTGGAGACAGCGGAGGCGGTCGAGGCCGACCTTCTCGTCGGCTTCGTCGACGATCGCCGCGAGCGACTCCGGGTCGGTGACGTCGTAGCCCTGGACGAAGAGGTGGCAGGAATCGAGACAGAGCCCGAGCCGCTCGCCCCCACCCGCCAACTCGATCAGCTCGGCCGTCTCGTCGAAGTCGCGGCCGAGCAGGCCTTTGTGGCCGGCCGTCTGCTCTAGCAGCAGCGGACAGCTCTCGCTGTCTTTGAGCGCAGCGGCGATCACCTTCGCCGCACGCTTCATCGAGGGGCCGTGTGGCTCGCCTTTCTGGGCGCCGGGGTGGAGGACGACGCCGGCGGCACCGATGCCGTCGCCGATGCGCAGCGCATGCGTCAGTGAGGCCAGCGACTTTTTCCGCATCTCCTTGTCTTTGGTCGCGCAGTTGATCAGGTAGACCGCGTGAATCACGACCGCTTCGACCGGCGAGTCGTCCATTGCCTCGCGGAAGGCGGCGAAGTCGTCCTCGCTGAATTTGGTCGGCCGCCACATCCGCGGGCTCTGGTTGAAGATCTGGATCGATTCGCAGCCGCGCTCGGTGCCGCGCTCGATCGCCTTCGCCAGCCCGCCAGCGGTCGATACGTGTGCCCCGATCAGCATCGGGGCGGCATCCTATGGCTCTCTCAGGCCTCCAGCTGCACCGCCACCTCGTATTTCTCCACCGAGACGCGTCTGCCGAAGCCTTCGTTGGGTGGCGACATCGAGTTGAGGGTCGCGTCGCCTTCCTGGTAGTCGTCCTCGGTCTCGAAGAGGGTGATCGCCAACGAGCGGCCGCTCTCGCCATCGTTCAGGATCAGCAGCCCCTTTGCGGGGACTCCCTCTGGGGGTCCTTCCTGGGACTCGGCTTGGGAGCGGATCTCACTTGCGCTCCGCTCTAGGTTCTCTGCGTCGGCGCCCTCCCAGCGTACGACTCGTGCGTACATGACTCCTCCTTTGGTGAGGTGATCGACGTCCGGAGTCGAGCGTACACCCGTTTCTGCGACTGTTGGAGGCATCGAGCTCCGCAGGCTGTGGAAACATGCGCGCCGATCATGGCCGACTTCCCAATCCGACTGAGGTTCGCTCCTTCGCCGACCGGTGCCCTGCACATCGGTGGCGCGAGGACGGCCCTCTACAACTGGTTGGCGGCGCGTCACGAGGGTGGCTCGCTGGTGCTGCGGATCGAGGACACCGATCGCGAGCGCTCCACCGAGGAGAACGTCGAGCAGATCCTCGACGCCTTGCGATGGCTGGAGTTGGACTGGGACGAGGGGCCGGTCTCACAGGCTTCGCGCTCGGATCGGCACCAGGCGGCACTGGGGCGCCTGCTCGAGAGCGGTGCCGCCTATCGCGATACGGCGACGGCAAAGGACGTGGAGGCTTGGAAGGCGGAGCACGGTGCCGCCCGCGGCTACCGCGGCAAACCCAGCGACGAGCTGGGTGGAGGGGTGCGACTGTGCGTGCCCGACGAGGGCGAGACCGTGGTCGAGGACTTGATCCGCGGCCCAGTCAGCTTTCCCAACCGCAGCTACGACGACTTCGTCATCGCCCGTGGGGACGGCTCGGTCCTCTACAACTTCGCCGTCGCCGTCGACGACGCGGAAATGGGCGTCACCGATGTGGTCCGCGGCGACGACCACCTCTCCAATACGCCCAAGCAACTGCTGGTGCTTGAGGCACTCGGCTTCGACGCTCCGCGCTACGCCCACCTGCCGCTGCTGCACGGCCCGGATGGGCGCAAGCTCTCCAAGCGGCACGGCGCCGCCTCCGTGCAGGAGCTGCGCGAGGCCGGCTACCTGCCCGCCGCGGTTCGCAACTACCTCGCCCTGCTCGGCTGGGGAGCCGACGACGATGCGACCGTGATCCCGACGGCGGAGCTGGTCGAGCGCTTCCGGGTCGAGGACGTGGGGCGGGCGGCGGCGATCTTCGACGAGAAGAAGCTGCGCTGGCTGAATGGCCGCTACATGCGGGAGATGCCGCTCGAGGAGTACGTCGCCACCGTCGCCACTCACCTCGGGCGCCCGGCTGACGAGCGTCTGCGGGTCGCCTGCGAGATCGTGCAGGAGAAAGCACAGACGCTGGCCGAGGTATGGCCGCTGATTCGTTTCCTCTTCGAGCCCCCAGTGGAGGATGAGAAGTCCTGGCGCAAGACGATGAAGGACGGCGCCGGCGAGGCGCTGACGGCAGCCCGCGAGGCCCTTGAAGCCGCCGACGGCTTCGATGCAGCAGCGGTGGAGGCAGCGCTGGCGCCGCTGCCGGAGCGGTTGGAGACGAAGCCGGGGCGGGTCTACCAGCCGATCCGCGTCGCGATCAGCGGCGGAACGGTCTCTCCAGGCATCTTCGAGTCGCTGGCGGCGTTGGGTCGTGAGGAGTCATTACGGCGCATCGACGCGGCTCTCGTACGCCTCAACGCATAACCACACCTAATTTTGGGGAGGCTGACGCTAAACCGTGCGTCCTCTGCTGCCGATGAGGGGGGCGGAGCAATTGGGTCATGGCGTCGAGCAAGACACAGAGCAACGGCAAGGTGCGACAGGCAGACGCCCCGCGAGGCGGCAGCCCAGCCGCGGCCCCTGGGGCCCGACTGGCGGCCGCCTTCGAGGCGGTCGAGAAATTCCCCGCCCTGATCGAGTCTCGCACCCGGGTCATGCAGGCGGCGACCGCCGAGACCCCGCGCGTCGGCGAAGTGGTCGCAGCGGTGGAGGCGGACGTCGCCCTGACGATCGCCGTCCTGCGCTTCGCCAACCGCTCCGCCGGTGGCGGCAGCATCGGCGGCGTGCCGGCGGCGGTTGAAGTCCTGAAGCCCTCCGGAGTCTTGGCGATCGCCGGCACGGCGCCGGTATTCGACTTCTTCGAGACCAACGGCGGCTGGGAGCTGAGGCCCGAGCAGTTCCGGGTTCACGCCCTGGCGACCCAGCGGGCCGCGGCCCGGATCGGGCGCGAGATCGGCTGGACGGACCGCGACGAACTGGTGGTTGCCGCGCTCCTCCACGACATCGGCCGGCTGGTGATCTCCAAGCTTCACCCCGGCCGCCGGACCTACTTCGAGGTGAGCTCCCGCACGCCGGAGCAGCGCCTGCGCGAAGAACGCGAGCAGCTCGGCATCGACCACGCATTGGTCGGCGGCGTGCTGGCGCGGCGCTGGAACGTGCCGCAGCGGATCGCCGTGGCAATCGAGCGCCACCACGCCGAAGACGCCGACGGTCTGGCGGCGATCGTCGCCACCGCCGACATGGTCGCCCACTACGCGCAGAGCGAGGCGATCGTGCCGGAGCGTCTGCGCGCGAGTGCCCAGCGCTGCGGCCTCGGGATCGACGGTCTGCGCGGGCTGCTCTACGAGCTTCCCTACCCGCAGCAGGACGAAGCGAGGGTAAGCGAGCCCTGTCCGCTTTCGAACCGCGAGCTCGACGTCCTCCGTCACCTCTCCGAAGGCCTCGTCTACAAGCAGATCGCCGGCGAGATGCAGCTCTCGGTCTCGACCATCCGCACCCACCTGCACAACGTCTACGGCAAGATCGGCGCGGTGGACCGGGCGCAGGCAGTGCTTACGGCCCGCGACCGCGGCTGGATCTGATCAGTCGATCAAGCACTCGCGCAGCGCGATCGCGACGGCGTGGGTGCGATTGCGGGCGCCGAGGCGACCGAGGACGTTCTTGGTGTGGGTCTTCACCGTTTCCTCGCTGAGGCCGAGCTCGCGCGCGGCGGCGGCGGTCGAACCGCCGTCAGCGAGGAGCTGCAGGATCTCGCGTTGGCGACGGGTCAGCTTGCCGCGGCTACCGCTGGGCGGCACAGCTGGATCGACGAACCGCCCCTGTTCCAATGCCGCCTGGACCGCCTTGGCCATCTGCTCGGCGGCGGTCGTACGCGCCACGTAGGCGCTGGCGCCTGCCTGCAACGCGGCAGAAGCGAGGTGGCGCTCCGGCCGCTCTCCGTGGGCGACGATCCCCATCCCCGGAGCGACCTTGCGCAGCTCCCGGATTGCTTCGTGGCCGTGCACGGCCGAATCCGTGTCGTCAAGCCCGCGCCGCAGGTCGACGATGGCGACGTCGATGCTGCCAACATCGCGGATCAGTCCGATCGCTTCGTCCCGCGTCTCGCTCTCATGGATCTCGAAGTCGTCCGCGAGCGCCCCGCGCACACCCAACCGGACCAGCGGCTGGGCGTCGATCACAAGGCAGTGTGGGCGCTCGCTCGGGACCGCTCGATCCTATAGAAAGAGCTTGTGATCTCCATCACCTCCAAGTCGCGCTACGCGGTCGTCGCGATGGCAGAGCTCGCCCGCTCCGGCGAGCGGCCCGTGCCGATCAAAGAGCTCGCCGAGCGCCGCGCCATCCCCGAGCAGTTCCTCGAGCAGCTCTTCTCCACCCTGCGCCGGGCCGGCTTGTTGACCAGTCACCGTGGCATGAAGGGCGGTTATACGCTCTCCCGCCCGGCCGACGAGATCACCGTGCTGGAGGTCGTCCAGGCCCTCGATGGCAAGGTCGGCCAGGAGGCCGACGAGGCCGGCGGTATCTGGGCCGAGGGAGTGACCGCCCTGCGCAAGGTCTTCGGTCAGACCACGATCGCCGAAGTGGCGCGCCGCGAGGCCGAGGAGGCTGACTCCGGCATGTACTTCATCTAGATCGGCCCGCACCGGTCAGGGGATTCCGCTTGACAAAGCGGAACGCAATCCGGCTGAATCCGGTTATTTCCGGTCTGACTGGCGCACGACTGGCGCACGGATAGATGAGTACCGCTCGGCTATCTCCGGCTGGTACGTCACCACGAAGCACGGCAAAGCAGTCCCAAAACCACCGTCAAGGAGAAGTAATTGGCTCTCGATGCGCGTCCGACCTTGTCTACTAGCCTCGCGGCCAATGGCAGAACTCGACGCCACCGAGCTGGCAACCTTTTACGCCGACTACATCAATTCCTGGAACAGGCGCGATCTAGAGAGCTACTACTCGCTTTACGCCGCGGACCTAGTGTTCCGCGACGGCTCCGCCGTATTGCATGGAGTTGATGCACTCCGCAACCGTTATGAAGCCGAGTTGCGCGAATACCCCGACCTGATGATGGAATGCGTGCGGTTGTTCGTCGACGTGGAGTCCCAAGCCATGGCGGCCGAGAACATCGAGCGAGGCACGGGCATCGAACTCAGGGGGGCCCTGTTTCTGACCCTCGGCCCGGAAGGCCGGATATCGGAGATAGCCGAGTATTTGGACGGCGGAAATGCAGACCACTAGGAAATCAGTACTTCATCTGATCGAGTGACCGAGCCTCCGATCTACGTCTGCGATCTGGACGGGACGCTGTTGCGCTCCGACGGGACGCTCAGCGATTTCTCGAGGCGCGGTCTCAACCGGCTTCTGAAGGCCGGCGTGACGCTGACTGTGGCCAGCGCTCGCGGCACGCCGGGCATGCGCTCGCTGCTCGCCGGGGTTGGGATTCGGCTGCCCGTGATCGAGTTGAATGGGGCTTTCGTCTCGGAGTTCGAGAGCGGGCGCCATCTCGTCAGTAACCTCCTCTCGCGAGCCGAGGCCTGCGCGGCGGTAGAGATCATCGCCGAGACGGGCAACGACCCTGTGATCTCGACCTGGGACGGCAGGCGGGATGGGGTCCATTTCGGATCGCGCACGAACGACTCGACCCAGTGGTACCTGGAGGAGAAGCGTAGGTATCGCGATCCACGCCTGGAGGCCTGCGACGATCTGCTGGGAATCGCGCGGACCGAGAACGCCGCTCAGATCACGACCTTTGCCCTCGATGAGGAGGCGGTGGCGCTCGTGGAACGACTGCGCACGGCCATTGGGGACGGGGCGATAGTGCACAGCGCCGCCAACATGTATTGGCCTGGCTGGACCGAAATAACCATTCAGCACCAAGACGCGGTCAAGGGCGCCGCGATCCCGGCGCTGCTCTCGGCCTGCGGCAAGGCGGGCGCCAACGTCGTCGCATGCGGCGATCACCTCAACGACCTCTCGATGTTTGCCGTCGCGATGCGCCGCATCGCTCCCGCGAACGCGCATCCAGAGATCTTGGCGAGCGCCAGCGAGGTGGTTGGCTGCAACGACGAGGACGGGATCGTGCGATATCTGCTGGACCATCACGCCCTTTAGGCGTCGACTGGGACGATCGCCTCGGTAGGGTCGCCCCTGTGAGCGCGGACGGATGGTTGCGATGAAGGTCGGGGCTGAGGCCTCGGCCGTGGTGGGGAACACGCCGCTGGTTGCGCTGCGGCGGCTCGGCGAGGGGTTGCCGGGAGAGGTCTGCGCGAAGCTCGAGTACTTCAACCCGGGTGGCTCGGTCAAGGACCGGATCGGGGTCGCGATGATCGACGCCGCCGAGCAAGACGGGCTGGTCGAGCGCGGGCGCTCGGTGATCGTCGAGCCAACCAGCGGCAATACCGGGATCGCGTTGGCGATGGTCTGCGCGGCGCGCGGCTATGAGCTGATCCTGACCCTGCCCGAGGGGATGAGCCGCGAGCGGGCGAAGCTGTTGCGCGCCTACGGCGCCGAGGTGCGCGAGACGCCGTCGCTCGGGGGAATGAGTGAGGCGGTCGAGCTGGCCGAGGAGATCCGCGAGCAGCGGCGCGGGTTCATGCCGCAGCAGTTCTCCAACCCCGCCAATCCGGAGGTGCACAGGCGGACCACCGCCGAGGAGATCTGGCGAGACACCGACGGTGAGGTCGGCGCCTTTGTCGCCGGGGTCGGCACCGGCGGCACGATCACCGGGGTCGGCGGCTTCCTGCGCGAGCGCAGTCCCGAGACCCTGGTGGTCGCGGTCGAGCCCTCGGCTTCGCCGGTGCTCTCCGGCGGCCCGCCCGGCCCGCACAAGATCCAGGGCATCGGCGCCGGCTTCGTTCCCGAGGTGCTCGACCGCTCGGTGATCGACGAGACGATCGCCGTCTCCGACGAGGACGCGCTGGAGACCTCGCGCCTCGCGGCGAAGCGCGAGGGGGTGCTCGCCGGCATCTCCGCCGGCGCCAACATCAAGGCTGCGATCGAGGTGGCCGGCCGGCCGGAGATGGAAGGGAAGCGGGTGGTGACGGTCGTCTGCGACTCGGGCGAGCGCTACATGTCCCTACCCTTCTTTGCTCCATGAGCTTGTTGCGCCGCGTGGCCAAGGAGATACGCGCCGACGTCGCCGCCGCGCGCGACCGCGACCCGGCGGCGCAGGGGGTGTCCTCGTTCGAGATCCTCACTGGCTGGGCCGGGGTCCAGGCCTTGCTCGCCCACCGGGTCGCCCACGCTCTGCTCGACGCCGGGGTCCCGCTGGCCCCGCGGGCGATCGCCTACCTGATCCGCTCCGTCACCGGGGTCGAGATCCACCCCGCGGCGAAGATCGGCTCCGAGTTCTTCATCGATCACGGCTCCGGAGTGGTGATCGGCGAGACGGCCGAAATTGGCCGGCGGGTGACGCTCTACCAGGGGGTGACCCTCGGCGGCACCGGCTTCCAGCGCGGCAAGCGCCACCCGACCCTGGGCGACAACGTCACCGTCGGCTCGGGGGCGAAGCTGCTCGGCCCGATCGCCGTCGGCGATGGGGCCAAGATCGGTGCCAACACGGTGGTCGTCGAGGACGTGCCGCCCAGTTCGACCGTCGTCGGTAACCCCGGCCACCCGGTCAGAGTGGAAGGCAGGCGCCCTGAGGGACCGGACGCCGACTGGATCCACCTGCCCGACCCGATCGCCGAGGCGATCAAGACCCTCTCGGAGCGGATCGCCAAGCTCGAGGAGCGACTCGCCGAGCTCGACGGAGGCGACGCACCGGCCGAGGACGGGCAGGAGTTGCGACCCCGCACCGGTCGCTCCTCAGCCGGCGGCTGAGCCCACCCAGACCGGCCGCCCGGCTGACTATTCTCGGCTCCGATGCTTCAAGTCGAGCCAGAGAGTCACGCCGAGTCGTTCGGCGCCCCGACCGAACCGGGCGCGGATCGCGCCGAGCGCCTGCTGGCCGACCTCAATGAGCCGCAGCGTCAGGCCGTGCGCCACGGCGAGGGGCCGCTGTTGGTCCTCGCCGGTGCCGGCTCGGGCAAGACCCGGGTGCTGACCCACCGCATCGCCTATCTGCTGGCGACCGGCCAGGCGCGGCCAGGGGAGATCCTCGCGATCACCTTCACCAACAAGGCGGCGACCGAGATGCGCGAGCGGGTCGAATCGCTGGTCGGACGGGCGACGCGGGCGATGTGGGTGACGACCTTCCACTCCGCCTGCGCGCGGATGCTGCGGGCCGACGCCGAGCGGCTCGGCTACTCGCGCGGCTTCACGATCTACGACGAGTCGGACTCGCTGCGCATGCTCAAACGCTGCATGGAGGAGTTACACGTCGACCCCAAGCGCTACCCGCCGCGGGCGATCCGCTCGCAGATCTCGGGTGCCAAGAACCAGCTGGTCGACGGTGACGCCTATGCCCAGGCCCAGGGCAGCGTCTTTGAGGAAACGACGGCCGGCGTCTACCACCTCTACGAGAAGCGCATGCTGGAGGCCAATGCGATGGACTTCGACGACCTCCTGGTGCGCACGGTCAACGCCCTGGAGCTATTCGAGGAGGTGCGCGAGCGCTGGCGCCGCACCTTCCGCCACGTCCTCGTCGACGAGTACCAGGACACCAACCACGCCCAGTACCGCTTGCTTCAGCTGCTCACCTCCGAGCACGGCAACCTGATGGTCGTCGGCGACGAGGATCAGTCGATCTACGGGTTCAGGCACGCCGACATCAGGAACATTCTGGACTTTGAGAGGGACTTCCCGGATGCGGCCGTGGTCAAGCTCGAGCAGAACTACCGCTCGACTCAGACGATCCTCTCGGCTGCAAATGCGGTGGTCGAGCGCAACCGCGAACGGCGGCCGAAGCGGCTCTGGACCGAGCTGGCCGGGGGCGAGCCGCTGCAGCTGCGCGAGCTCGCCGACGAGCACGAGGAGGCGCGCTGGGTGGCGGGCGAGATCGAGCGTCTTTGTGAGGACGAGGGTGTCGACCGGGAGGGCGTCGCGGTCTTCTACCGCACCAACGCGATGAGCCGGGTGCTGGAGGACACGCTGGTGCGCTTCGAGCTGCCCTATCAGGTGATCGGCGGGACCAAGTTCTACGAGCGGGCGGAGATCAAGGACGCGATCGCCTACCTCAGCTTGCTCGTCAACCCCGCCGACCAGGTCTCCTTCGCCCGGATCGTCAACTCGCCGCGACGCGGAATCGGCAACACCAGCCAGGGACGACTCGCCTCACATGCCAACACCACCGGCCTGCCGATCTGGGAGGTCGCCGAACGCGTTGAGGAGGTGCCCGGGCTCGGCGCGGCGGCGATCAAGGCGGTCTCGCGCTTCTTCGAGACGATGGAGGGACTGCGCGCGCGTGCCGAGGAGGCGCCGGTGGCGGAGCTGCTGGAGGCGACGCTGCGCGAGAGCGGCTACCTCGACGCGCTCGCCGCCGAGCGCACGATCGAGGCGGAGGGGCGGGCGGAGAACCTCGAGGAGCTGGTTGGGGTCGCCGCCGAGTTCGACGCCAATCACGAGCTGGAGGGAGAGGGCGAGGTTTCGGCCCTTGAGGAGTTCCTCCAGCAGATCGCGCTGGTCACCCAGCAGGACGAGCTGCGCGACGAGTCGGCGATCACGCTGATGACCCTGCACAACGCCAAGGGCCTCGAGTACGAGACGGTCTTCATCGTCGGCTGCGAGGACGGCGCCTTTCCCCACATGAAAGCGCTCGAAGAGGGGGGCGAGGAGGAGGAGCGGCGCCTCTGCTACGTCGGCATCACCCGCGCCCGCGCCCGCCTCTACATGACCTGGACGCGCGAACGGCGCCTCTTCGGTCGTTCCGAGCGCAACCTGCCCTCGCGCTTCGTCGACGAGCTGCCGGAGGAGCTGACCGAGCGCGGAGAGACCGCGCCGACCACCTGGACGGAGGCGGCGCCCACGATCGAGCCCGGCCCCGCGCTGGAGCTGCGGACCGGCGACGACGTCGTCCATGCCAGCTTCGGCGACGGCGTCGTCACCGCGGTGGAGCCGGGCGGGGTGGTCGTCGTCCGCTTCGCCGGCGATGGCTCCGAGCGCAAGCTGATGGCCGACTACGCGCCGATCCGGCGGCGCTGAGCGGGATGGCTGCGCGAGTCATCGACGGTAGGGCGGTGGCGACCGCGGTGCGCGAGCGAGTGCGCGAAGAGGTCGCCTCTCTCGTCGCCGAGGGTGGGCGTGCGCCGGGGTTGGCGACGGTGCTGGTCGGCGAGGACCCGGCCTCGCAGATCTACGTGCGCAAAAAGCGCGAAGCCTGCGAGGAAGCGGGGATCCGCTCGCTGCACCACGAGCTGTCAGCCGAGACGCCGGAGAGCGAGCTGCTTGACCTAGTCGAGCAGCTGGGGAGCGACGACGAGGTCGACGGCATCCTCGTCCAGCTTCCGGTGCCCGACCAGATCGACCCGGACCGGGTCGTAGCCGCGATCGATCCCACCAAGGACGTCGATGGCCTCACCCCGACCAACGCCGGCCTGCTCGCGCACGGCATGCTCGGTTTGGTCTCCTGCACTCCCGCTGGGGTGATGGAGCTGCTGCGCCACGAGAACGTCGAGCTGGAGGGTGCCGAAGCGGTCGTCGTCGGTCGCTCGAAGCTGGTCGGAGTGCCGGTTGCGCGACTCTTGCTCGCAGCCAATGCCACGGTCACCGTCTGTCACTCGCGCACCCGTGACCTCGATGCCGTCTGCCGCCGCGCCGACGTGCTCATCGCCGCGGTCGGCATGCCGCGTCTGCTCGGCGCCGACGCGGTCAAGCCGGGCGCGATCGTGATCGACGTCGGCGTGAACCGGACCGACGACGGCCTCTGTGGCGATGTCGATTTCGAGGCGGCGGTGGAGGTCGCGGCGGCGATCACGCCCGTCCCGGGCGGGGTCGGTCCGATGACGATCGCAATGCTGCTCGTCAATACGTTGGCTGCCGCCCGAGCCCGGGTGTAGTGTCGCCTCGACCCCAACTCCTCGGAGGGATGTGTAGATGGAAGCTGACAGGCTGAGCACGGGGGAGAAGATCTCCGCGGTCTCCGCGATCCTCCTCTTCGTATTCATGTTCTTCGACTGGTTCGGCGCCAAGGTGGAGGGCGTGCCCGGGTTCTCGGGCAGCGTCGAAGCCGGCGGCAGCGCCTGGGATGCGCTCGACGTGATCCCGCTCTTCCTGATGCTGACGATCGTCATCGCGCTCGGTGTCGCCGTGGTCCGCCTCACCGATGCCGATATCGAGCCACCTGTCTCGATGAACGCGATCGTCGCGGCGCTCGGCGGGCTCGCCGTCCTCCTGATCCTCTACCGGATCATCGATCCGCCGGGCGCCGGTGATGCGCTCGCCGGCGTTGGCGTCGACATCACGCTCAAGCTAGGCATCTTCCTCAGCCTGCTCGCCGCGGCCGGGATCGCCTACGGCGGTTACAGCGCGATGCGTGAGGAAGGGGCGACTTTCGGCGGCGAGGCCGACCGCCTCGGCGGCGGCGGCGGTGGCCAGCCCCCGGC
>JBAREU010000158.1:0-3676 GCA_049796515.1 Solirubrobacterales bacterium | reverse complement strand
CCGTCGCTCATCTACCGGCTCCGCGGGCGCGGGCTGGACTCACCTGGCGAACCGGCCGGCGAGCGGCCGGATAGTGCAGATCGGCGGCGATCTCCTCTTGGGTGATCGGGATCCGCGGGGCCTTGGGGCGGTGGCTCCTGTGTCTTGGGATCAGCCTCATCTCGAGCCTCCAATCGGGCTTTTCGGACTGAGTTGCTTGAAGCAACTCTCGATGCGGTCCACCCTAACCGACTCGGTTGCTTGATGCAACCTTATGTGCGAAGATCACTCTCAGTCGATGCTCCGCCATGACTATCCAGGCCAGATCTGCTCGATCGCGAAGGCGCTCGAGGTGGTCGGCGAGCGCTGGACGTTGCTGATCGTCCGCGACGTGATGAACGGCAACCGGCGCTTCGGCGAGCTGCAGCGCGGTCTCGGCGTCGCCCGCAACGTGCTCTCGGCCCGTCTGCAGCGGCTGGTCGAGGAGGACATCCTCGAACGCCGTCCCTACCAGTCCAGCCCCGAGCGCTACGAGTACTTCCTAACCGAGAAGGGGCTCGACCTCTGGCCGGCCCTCGTCGCCCTGCTCGCCTGGGGCGACCGCCACTCGCCCGAGCCGGACGGCCCGCCGATGCTGATCGTCCACAAGGAGTGCGGCGGCGAGGTCAACGACCGCGGCACCTGCGAGCGCTGCGGCAAGGTCCTGCACGCTCGCGACGCCCGCCCGCTCCCCGGTCCCGGCCTCGATTCGGCACTCGCCGAGGCCGAAGCGGTCCTGGCGCGCTAGCGTTTGGCCAGGCAGCCAAGGGCGAACGGACCAGGAGGAGCGAGATGGCGACCGCAGCGGAGCTTCAGCGCAAGGACAGGATCTTCATCGGCGGCGAGTGGGTCGAGCCGCAGGGGGGCGAGACGATCGACGTCGTCAACTCCACCACCGAGGAGGTCATGGCGACGATCCCGGCCTGCACGCCGGAGGACGCCGACCTCGCCGTGCGCGCCGCCCGCAACGCCTTCGGATCCTGGTCGCAGACCTCGCGTGAGGAGCGCGCCGGCTACCTGACGGCGATCGCGGCTGGGCTCGGCGAGCGCTCCGAGGAGATCGCGGCGACGATCGCGCAGGAGCTGGGGATGCCGATCAAACTGAGCCAGATCATCCAGGCGGGCCTACCGATCGGGCAGTTCGCGGCGATGCCGGGGCTGATGGAGGAAGTCGCCTGGGAGGAGGAGATCGGCAACTCGCGCGTGCTGCGCGAGCCGGCCGGCGTGCTCGGCGCGATCACGCCCTGGAACTACCCGCTCAACCAGATCGCCGCCAAGGTTGCGCCGGCATTGGCCGCCGGCTGCACGGTCGTGCTCAAGCCGAGTGAGGTGGTGCCGCTCAACGCCTTCATCCTCGCCGAGGTGATCGAGGCCGCCGGCCTGCCCGCCGGCGTCTTCAACCTCATCACCGGCACCGGCCCGGTCGTCGGCGAGGCGATTGCCGGCCATCCCGGCGTCGACATGGTCTCCTTCACCGGCTCGACCCGAGCCGGACGGCGCGTCTCCGAGCTCGCCTCAGCCACGGTCAAGCCGGTCGCGATGGAGCTCGGCGGCAAGTCGCCCAACGTGATCCTCGACGACGCCGACCTCTCCCGCGCAATTCCCGACGGGGTCGCCAAGTGCTACCTCAACTCGGGCCAGACCTGCAGCGCGCTGACCCGCATGCTCGTGCCACGCGAGAAGCTGGCCGAAGCCGAGGAGCTTGCCAAGTCCGCTGCCGATGCCTTCGCCCCCGGCGACCCTTTCGAGGAGTCGACCCGGCTCGGGCCGCTTGTATCCGAGGTGCAGCGCGAGCGCGTCCGCGGCTACATCGAGAAGGGCGAGGGCGAGGGAGCGAAGCTCGTCACAGGCGGTGCCGCACCGCCCGAGGGGCTCGAGCGCGGCTACTTCGTCCGCCCCACCGTCTTCTCCGAGGTGACCCCCGAGATGACGATTGCCCAGGAGGAGATCTTCGGGCCGGTGCTGGCGATCCAGCCCTATGACGACGAGGACGACGCCGTGCGGATTGCCAACGAGACCGTCTACGGCCTCGCCGGCGGCGTCTGGTCAGGCGATCAGGAGCGCGCGATCGGCGTCGCCAAGCGCATCCGCACCGGGCAAATCGAGATCAACGGCGGCGCCTTCAACCCGCTGGCGCCGTTCGGCGGCTACAAGCAGTCGGGGCACGGGCGCGAGAACGGTCGCTACGCGATCGAGGAGCTCCTGCAGGTCAAGAGCCTGCAGCTGTAGCGCTGGCATACGCTTCCCGCCGTGAACTTCGATCTCTCTGACGAGCAGAAGCTGCTGCGGGACACGGTGCGTGAGTTCGCGCTCCAAGAGGTTGCTCCGGTGGCTGAGGAGCTGGACCGCACCAAGAGCTTTCCCTACGAGATCGTCGAGAAGCTCGGCGGGCTCGGGCTGATGGGGATTCCGTTTCCTCAGGAGTACGGCGGTGGCGGCGCCGACACGCTCTCCTATGTGCTGGCGGTGGAAGAGCTGGCGCGAATCGACTCCTCGGTCTGCATCACGATGGCTGCGCACACCTCGCTGGGGACGATGCCGATCTACCTCTGGGGGAGCGACGAGCAGAAGGACGAGTGGCTACCCGTCCTCTGCAACGGCAAGAAGCTCGCCTCGTTCGGCCTGACGGAGCCCGAGGCCGGATCCGACGCCGGCAACGTGCGGACCACGGCAAAGCTCGCTGACGGCGAGTGGATCATCGACGGCGCCAAGCAGTTCATCACCAACTCGGGTACCGAGATCTCCGGCTGCGTCTCGATCACCGCCGTCACCGGCGAGGCCGACGGGCGCAAGGAGATCTCCAACCTGATCGTCGCCACCGGCACGCCCGGCTACGAGGCGGGCGAGCCCTACCGCAAGATGGGCTGGAACGCCTCCGACACGCGCCCGCTCAGCTTCGAGAGCTGCCGGGTGCCAGAGGCCAACCTGCTCGGCCGCCGCGGCGATGGCTTCAAGAACTTCCTCCACATCCTCGACGGCGGCCGCATCGGCGTCGCCGCGATGGGTGTCGGCCTCGCCCAGGGGGCCCTCGACGAGGCGATCGCCTACGCCAAGGAGCGCCAGGCCTTCGGCCAGGCGATTTCCAAGTTCCAGTCGATCCAGGCGAAGATCGCCGACCTCTCGGCGCAGATCGAGGCCGCCCGACTGCTCACCTGGCGCGCCGCCCTGGAGAAGGACGCCGGCAAGTCGTTCACCCTGACCGCGGCCCAGGCGAAGCTGATCACCGGCCGCTTGGCCGTCCGCGCCACCGAGGAGGCGGTGCAAATCCACGGCGGCTATGGCTACATCGAGGAGTACCCCGTCTGCCGCTTTTACCGCGACGCCAAGATCCTCACGATCGGCGAGGGGACGGACGAGGTGCAGCAGATGGTCATCGCCCGTCAGCTTGGCTGCTAATCACTTTTTGAAGCCGCTCACGAGAGCCACTATACCGAAAAATCACTAGGCCCTCGTAAAAATGCAGTAATCGTTGCGAGCTCAGGCGGGTTGGGCGGTGAGCCCGCTCTCGGGACGCCCTGCGACTTCGGCGTGGCGGCCGACGTTCTCACCAATCCCGTAGTGGGTGCAGATCGCGACCTCGTGCTCGCGCAGCAGCGGCCGCGTCGGGTCCACGGCGGGCGCCGCCCGCATCGCGTCGCGGGCCTGGGCGGCCCAGACG
>JBAREU010000157.1:0-1506 GCA_049796515.1 Solirubrobacterales bacterium | reverse complement strand
GGACGCGCTCGCGCGCGGGCTCGGTGAAGCGGCTGGAGCCGGAAGCCGGCTCGCGGTTCTCGACGCCCGTCGGGGGGAGGTTGCTGCGGCGCTCTACTCGGCAAGCGGCGAGCGACTCTGGGGTCCGTCCCTGAGCTCACCCGACGATTTGGCCGAGCAGGTCACCGGCCTGGAGGAAACCGTGCTGTGTGGGGGATCGGGCGCGGTACGATTTCGCCAGCAGTTGACGAGCCGGGCGGTTGAGATCCCGGACGACGCCGACCCCGTGCACCGCTTAGCCGCGCGCCACGTCTGCGCGTTGGTCGTGGCGATGTCCGGTGAGGACGAATCCGCTTCCGTCGCCCCGATCTACCTGAGGCCCCCCGATGCAGAACGGTGGCGTGAGCGAGACTCTCTCCAAGCAGCCGAGTGAGCTGAGCGGCGATCCGCCGGTGCGGCGGCTTGCCTACAGCGACCTGCCGGCGGTGATCTCGATCGAGCGGCGCTCCTTTCCGGCCCCCTGGTCGCTGGCGATGTTCGTGCTGGAGCTGTCCAAGCCGTCGGGCATCTGCCTCGCCGCGACCGAGGGCAGCGAGCTGCTCGGCTACCTCGTCTGCTCCCGCTATGACCGCGTCTGGCACGTGATGAACGTCGCCGTGGTGCCGGAGCGGCGCCGGCGGGGCGTCGCCAGCCGGCTGATCTCGCGACTGATCGCCGAGGCGGGGGGCGAGCTCCCCTTCACGCTTGAGGTGAGGGTCTCCAATCGCGACGCGATCGCGATGTACGAGAAGCTCGGCTTCCGCTCGGCTGGGGTGCGGCCTCGCTACTACCAGGACAATGGCGAGGACGCCCTGATCATGTGGCTCGATTGAGGTAGCCAGCGTGATTCTGGCGATCGAGACCTCTTGCGATGACACCTGCGCTGCGGTGGTCGACGGGCCGCGCATTCTTGCCAACGTCATCTCCTCGCAGGACGAGGCGCACGCCAAGTTCGGCGGGATCGTGCCGGAGGTCGCCTCTCGGCACCACCTGGAGCTGACCGCTCCGGTGGTCGAGGCGGCGCTTACAGAAGCGGACATCTCGCTCGACGAGATCGAGGCGGTCGCCGTCACCGCCGGTCCGGGCCTGATCGGGGCGCTGCTGGTCGGCCTCAGCACCGCCAAGGCGATCGCCGCGCCGCGTCGCCTGCCGCTGGTCCCGGTCGATCACCTGCAGGGCCACGTCGCCGCCAACTTCCTCGCCCCGGAGCCGATCGAGCCGCCGTTCCTCTGCCTGGTCGCCAGCGGCGGTCATACCCTGCTGGCTGGGGTTCGCGACCACGCCGGCCACGAAGTGCTTGGGCAGACCCTTGACGACGCCGCCGGTGAGGCATTCGACAAGGTTGCCCGCCTGCTCGGGCTCGGCTTCCCCGGCGGTCCGGCGTTGCAGCGGCTGGCCGAGGACGGCGACCCCGAGGCGTTCGAGCTGCCGGTGGCGATGGCCCGCGACCCCGGCCTCGACTTCAGCTTCAGCGGCCTCAAGACGGCG
>JBAREU010000156.1:0-4284 GCA_049796515.1 Solirubrobacterales bacterium | reverse complement strand
GATCGTCGACAGCTACGAGCAGCTGCACGGCGGAATGCACGAGGTGGTCGCCGCGGCCGCGACCCGCTCGTACGTGCGCCTGCAAACCGAGGCGCGCTCGCTCTTGGTCGAGGGAGGCCGCGTCCGCGGCCTGCTGCTCGAGGCCCCAACCGGCGAGAGGGCGACAGAGCGCTTCGACGGTGTCGTCCTCGCGACGCCCGCCCACGCCGCCGCGCGCCTGATCGATGGTCTGGCACCGCGGCTCGCCGCCCTACTCGACGAGGTCCGCTACTTCCCAGTAACGGTTCTGCTCGTCGAGTACGAGCGCCCCGTCTTCGACCCGAACGTGCGCGCGATCGTCTTCGGCGCCGATCGGCCGCTCAGCAATGCCGGTGCCTATGGGGTGAACGAGTTGAACGTCGTGCGTTACACCTTCAGCGGACGACCAGCGCGCAGCCTCACCGAGGACGAGCCCGACCCGGAGTTGCTTACGAGAATCGCGGAGGACACGCTCGCACCTTTCGCCGCCCTGGCGGGTAACCGCCGCGTGGCGGTCGTCGCGCGGCGGATGTCGCCGGGGCTATGCGCCTATCACTCCGACCAGGCCGCCCTGCTGCGCGCACTCACCACCCCGACGGCAGCCGTGCCGGGCCTGACGCTCAGCGGCGACTACCTTCGCGGCTGCTCGATCGAGGCGTGCTTTGCCGCCGCCGAGGAGGCTGTGGCGGCGATCGACTCGGGAGAGCTGCGATGAGCGCATCGACAGGATGGGGTCGAGAGCAGGAGGTCGAGGTCACCGCGGAGCTGATCGCCGAGTACGCCGCCGCGGTCGGCGAGCAGCCCCGGGCCTACGATCGGGGCGCTGCGGCGCCACCGATGTTCGCCGTCGTCTACTCGGCGCCGGCGATCTGGGAGACCATCGTCGCGAGCGTCGAGGGACCGGGACCGCTGATCCACGCCGCACAGGAGTTCGAGTGGTATGCGCCGGTTCACGCCGGCGATCGCATTGCCACGCGCGCTCGGCTTGACCGGCGGGACACCGAGGGAGCCCATCCTTCGCTGCGCTTTCGCTCGATCTCAAGCCGGGGTGGCGACCTCGTCTCGCAGGGTGTTTGGACGATCCTGGCGCCCAAGGGCAGCCTGTGAAACCCGGCGACGCGATTCCGCCACTGCGTTATGTCCCGGACAAGGACGTAACCCGACGTTACGCAGCGGCGTCAGGCGACCGCAATCCGATCCACGTCGATCCGGCAGCGGCCCGTGCCGCCGGCTTACCCGCACCGATCCTGCACGGCCTCTACACGATGGCGCAGGTCGCGCGCTGCGCCTACCGGGCGGCGGGAGATCGCGAGCTGCGCAAGCTCGCCGTCGACTTCCGCGCGCTCGGTTTCCCCGGCGAAGAGATCGAGGTCAGCGGTAGCGTTGCGGACGTCTCAGACGAGCATCTGCGGCTGCATCTCGTCGTCCGCCAAGGGCGGCGCCGGCTGATCCGCAACGCCCGCGCAACGCTCGCCGCCACCGGCACCACCGCCCAGGAAAACTGGGACGCGTCGGCTACCTGACCCCAGCGATCAGTCCTCGCCGTCCCCGAGAGCGCTCGTCGTCAGCGGGGAGAGACGATCTCGAACCCATTTCGACGCTCCCGGGCCAGGTGTCGGCACGATGTCGCCGACCTCGACTGGCTCACCACAGGAATCGCAGACCAGGTACGGATTTGCGTCCTCCCCACAGAGCGTGTGCTTGAGGACGATCGACGGCTCCTCTGACTCGGCGAGGTACTTGTCGCCCCATTGGAGTAGCGCGACCACGATAGGGAAGATGTCACGACCCGGCTTGGCGAGGCGATATTCGTAGCGAGTTTTGCCGGCGCCGTAGGGGTGCATCTCGAATATCCCTTTGGCAACGAGCGTTTTCAGCCTGCTGCTGAGGATGTTGCGCGAGACACCCAGATTCTGGGCGAACTCGTTGAAGCGCTGGGTGCCGAAGAACGCCTCCCGCAGGATCAGAAAGGTCCAGCGGTCGCCCAGGAGCCCCGCCGCCGCGCCGACGGAATCGTCAAAACCTTTTTTTTGACGGCTATTTCGCTTCAATGGTATCGTTTCAATACGAATAGCGATTTGATACGAGTATTGATATGCAACTAACACACCGAATGGTTCAAGGGTACTGCACGCAACGCAGGGAGACGTTCAAGGTGCTGTATGGGAGACGCGAACTGCCATGAGTGGGCGCGTCGTCGTCACCGGAACCGGCGCCATCACTTCGCTCGGCAACGACGCCGGCACGTTGGTCGAGCGCTGGATCGCCGGCGAAAGCGGCATTGAGGACGGTTGCTCGCAGTGCCACGACTTCGACCCCACAAGCGTTCTCGGGCGCAAGGGGGTGCGTCGCGCCGATCGCTTCACGCATCTGGCAATCGGCGCCGCCGACGAGGCGCTGGCGGAGGCCGGCTGGCAGAAGGATGACATTCCGTACGAGGCCGAGCGCGTCGCCTGCATCGTCGGCACCGGCGTGGGCGGCATGTCGACGCTCGAAGGGCAGGTCGCCAACGTCGCCGCCTCGCCGCGGGGCTACGCCGCGCTGTCGCCGATGACGGTGCCGATGATGATGAGCAACTCAGCCGCCGGTTACCTCACCTTGCGCTACGGCCTGCGCGGACCAAGCTTCTCCGTCGGCTCAGCCTGCGCCACCGGCGGGCACACGATTGGCACCGCGGTACGGATGATCCAGTCCGGCGAAGCCGATGCGGTCCTCGCGGGCGCCTCCGAGGCCGCGGTGACGCCCCTCGGGCTCGGCTGCTTTCGCGCCATGGAGGCACTCTCGCCAAGCGGCCGTTCACTCCCCTTCGACGCCCGGCGCGACGGCTTCGTGATGGGCGAGGGCGCGGGGGCGCTCGTCCTCGAGGCAGCCTCGCACGCCGAGGCACGCGGCGCCGACCCAATCGCCGAGATCCTCGGCTACGGAACGACGACGGACGCTTACCACATGACCGCACCTGACCCGGATGCAAGCGGAGCGGTGCGAGCCATCGAGCTAGCTCTTGCGGGCGCCGGGGTGAAGCCCGAGCAGGTCGACTACGTCAACGCGCATGGCACCGCGACCGAACTCAACGATCGCTCCGAGACGATTGCGATCAAGCGCGTCTTCGGCGAGCACGCCGCGAAACTGCCGGTCTCTTCGACCAAGTCCGTGATCGGGCACCTGCTGGGCGCCTCGGGCCTGGTCGAGGCCGTCGCGGCGGTCGGCGCGCTGAGGCGGGACGTCGTCCCGCCGACGGTCGGCTATGAAGAGCAGGAGGAGGGAATGGACCTCGATTACGTGCCCCGGTCGCGGCCCCTGACACGCAACGGCGGGCCGGCGATCGCCCTCTCGAACGCCTTCGGGTTCGGCGGTCACAACGTCGTCGTCTGCTTGGCGGTGCCCGCCGCCGAGAACGCCGCAGGCGCAACCGGAGCGGCAAGCACAGCAGCGGGGATCGCAGCGTGACCCTGGTTGCCAAACGGCGATCCGAGAGGGGCTTGCCGGCCCCGTCGATCGAGTTCACGGCCCTGGTCACCGGCGCCTCCTCCGGGATCGGCATGGAGTTCGCCCGTGCGTTGGCGATCCGCGGACACTCGCTGACTCTCGTGGCGCGGCGCCTCGAGCGCCTGCGGGCATTGGCCGACGAGCTGTCGCGAGGTCATGACGTTCGCGTCGACTACTTCTCGGCCGACCTCGCCGACCCCGAGGAGCGGGAACGGCTACACGCCGAGGTATCGGCTCGCGGGCAAGCGGTGCAGGTGCTGGTCAACTGCGCCGGCTTCGGAATATATGAGCCCTTCGCGGCAAGCTCGTACGAGCGCGAGCTGCAACAGGTTCGCCTGCTCGTCGAGGCCGTCGTCGACCTCGATGCCCGCTTCTTGCCAGCGATGGTCCACCGCGGCCGCGGCGCGATCGTCAACGTCGCCTCGACCGCCGGTTTCCAGCCTCTACCGGGGAACGGCACCTACTCGGCGAGCAAGGCTTTCGTGCTTACCCACAGCGAAGCCCTCGCCGAGGAGTTGCGCGGCAGCGGGGTTCGCGTCACCGCGGTCTGCCCCGGACCGGTGCCAACCGAGTTCTTCGAGGTCGGGCAACCGCTCGTCGTCCACCGGATCCCGCGTCTCTTCTGGTGCAGCCCGACCCGGGTGGCCGAAGACGGGCTGCGCGCGGTCGAGCACGGCGCGCCGAGCGTCGTGCCGGGATCGTGGTTCGTGCGCCTGTTCTACGGCCCCTATCGCACCGCTCCCCGCCGAGTCGCGGCGCCGATCGCCCGCTGGTTGATGG
>JBAREU010000155.1:0-7119 GCA_049796515.1 Solirubrobacterales bacterium | reverse complement strand
GCCAGCTGGACTGCTTCACGCCGGAACTCCGGCGGGTATGGGGGCTTGATGGGTGGCATCGACTCCTCCTTGCCTGAGTCTTTCGACCCAAGCGGTCAGGTGTCGTCGAAACCGGGGGAAGACCAGTCTTGGGAAACCCAAAGCTCCGAGCCGCGTTCGATTGGCTTCAGAAAGATGGCCAGCGGTTATGACGCGATTTCTCTTGATTGTCGCGATGGCGGTGTCGTTGTGGCCAATCGGTGCTGTCGTTGCCATCGGATCGAGCAGCAGCAACGAACGTCACGTTGGCGATGGGGGGCAAGCGACGGCGCCCAAGACCACCGGTTCGGCTTCTTCAGAATCGGCGGCGGGGTCGATCGAACAGAATCTCGCGCAGGGCGAACTGAAGCCGATTGTTTCAAGCGCGCATCGTCTTAACGATGACTTCCGCAGCGCGGAACTGCGAGCAGGTGAACCGCAGCCCGAATACGCCTCTCGCGCCGAAACCATCGAAAAGGAACTAAAGGAATGGAGGAGCTTTTCCGGCACCGAAGCATCTCTGTCTGACGTCAGAGTGTCGAATGCCCTCATCGGCCTCATGCAGGCGATGGAGCAGTTGGCGACTTCTCCCACTGAAGAAAGCCTTAATGGATACAACGCCGCAATTGCCAGATTCAACGCGCTGATCGAATAGCGAAGTGATGCGAGATCGCCGGTTGCCTTGGCCACCTTGTCGCGTCTCAGTATCGATGCCCTAAGCGGGTCGGATTGGTCACATAAGGGGGTCCACTTTCGCCCCTCGTGCCTCCGTATACGTAGATGGCACTAGAACCCCCACCCACCGCATTGCGCGGGCTCGGCTCGCCAAACTCGCGCTGGAAAGTTGCCGGATTCGGCTGGCTCGTTCGACGGGGGTGTAGATGACGAATCTGCCGAGAGCCTGTTTGCGCCCGCGCGGCTTTGCCGATCGCCCTCACCCCGACTGGCAAGGTGGGGCAGCGCTCATTCCGCGCCGTAGCGCGGAATCCGTGCCCCTCCCCCGCGCCCGAGTCTCTACAACCATGTTCGGCGCTCGGTGATGGCTGGTCGTTCTTCCTCTGGCACCGGGCGCCCGGCCGGGGCGCGTTCCTCGGCGGGGAACCCCTCGCTCTCCGATCTCGACCATCGCATCCTTGACCTGCTCTCCTCTCTCCGGGTTCTGACCCTTCCTCAGCTCGCCACTATCTCGCCCGAGATCCCCTCACGTACCTTGCGCTATCGAACCGCCCGCCTCGCCAAGCATGGCTTCGTCGGGCGAACCCGGCCATACCGCGAACGCGGCTCAGCGCCGCACCATCTGTGGCCGACGCGGAAGGGCGAGGCGATCGCCAAAGGCGAAGCACCACCTCGCGGTGGCGAGCGCCGCGAGCCGAACCCGCTGTTCCTCGCTCACGCCGCCGGGCTGAGCGAGCTGTACGTGGTGCTGAAGACCGGGCTGCCCGAGGGCATCCGGCTCGCCGCCTTCGACCGCGAGGCCGACGCCCGCGAGACGTTCACCACCTACGCCCGCGAGGAGCGGGCGATTGCCCCCGACGCCTGCATCGACGTCGCCGAGGCCGACGGTCGGAGGCTGCTCGGCTTCGTCGAGCTGGACCTCGGCACGATGTCGCACCGCCAGCTCAAAGCCAAGGCGGCGGGCTACGGCGAGTACGCCCGGCTCGAAGCCTGGCGCCACCGCAACCCGTTCTGCCCGGCGCTGCTGTTCATCACCACCAGCGAGAAGCGGGCGCAGTCCTTCCTCGCCGCGAGCGACAGGGAGATCGGCACCCGGATGCTGGTCGCCTGCGTCGGGCTGGCCCGCGATCTTCGGCGCTGCATCGTCGCGCCAGAGTGGATGGTCGGCGACGGCGAGCAGGCCGCCGACCTGCTCGGCGTCCTCCGCGCCGGGCGGCGGCCCTACGACAAAGAGGAGGCGCGTGAGGAAGCCCAGCGGCGCGAGGATGAGGCCGAGCGCGACCGGCTGCGCTCTGACCCCGAGGCCCTCGCCGAGCGGCTGAGGGGGGAGCTTCGGTACGGCTGGGGAAGCGATCAGCTCGGGCAACGGGCGACCGATGCCCTTCGCCTTACGCTCGAAGGCAAGGGTGGCGCGCTTGACGAGATCGAGCGCCGAGCGCTGGAAGCGGTCGGCGGGATGCTGGCCGAACCGATTGACGCCCGCCTCGCCGACCGCGAGCCGACGCCCTCTGAGCGCGAGGCGCTGGCGGCCTTGGTCGCGCACCACCGCGCGGTCCAGCTCGCGCGCCTGGACGAAGTGGTGGAGCGATTCGGAGAAGGGCCGAAGGTGTGCCAGAGGCGCCGCTGGCTTGAGGATGGCGACCTGCTCGGCATCGACTCGCTGGACGGGCTGGCACTCGATGCCGAGCAAGACCGCGAGAGCGCCGCCGAGCAGGAACGCCTGCGGGAGAACTATCTTCGCTGGCGTGAGGCCGAGGCCAAGCGGCTCGCCAAGTTGCAGGGCTTCATCGCCCGCCGCCGCACCGGCCACGACGCCTTCCTCGCCGAGGTCGACCGGAACGCGCTGCGGCGCTGCTCGCGCTGCGAGGAGATCGCCTATCCCGACCCCGAGCGCAAGCCCCGCCCTGGCGGTCGGCGCCACGTTGCCGGGCACTGCCATTTCTGCGGGGCGGGGACGCTGAGCGAGCTGCCAACCGAGTCGGTGAAATCGACTTGAGATCCGGGCGCGGCGGAGCTACACCTAGCGGACGGATCGCAGCCCGGCGCCGCCGCGATCACGAAGGCAGGCGACACAAAACGGCGGCGGGCGAACTCAAGCCCACCATGTCGATCGAACACACCGAGCCCGGATCAGCGCTGGACGATCAGCTTCGCCGCGAGCAGGCCAAGGCGGTCTTCGACCTGCTCGCCTCTCAGCGCAACCAACCGGCCCAGGGAAGGGGACACTGATGCGACGCTTCGCCTGGTACGGACGGCTCTCGACCAAGGACAAGCAGGACCCGACGCTTTCTTTTCCCTCCCAGCGCGAGATATGCGCAACGAAAGCCGCTGAGCTGGACGGGGAGATCGTCTGCGACTTCACCGATCAGGAGGCCGGTCGGCGAGACGACCGGGCAGGCTGGGCCGACCTGTTGCGTGAGGCTAAGGAGCGGGATGCGCGGCGCTTCGACGCGGTAATCATCTACTCGACCTCGCGCCTCAGCCGCGACCTCTTCCACGCGCTCACTTACGAGCGCGAGATGACGCGGGCAGGGATCGAGGTCTTCTACGCGCTCACCGCTGGCGACCAGACCAGCCCCGAGGGGCGACTGATCCGCCACATGTTCCAGGCGCTCGACCAATTCGAGGTCGAGAAGCTGGGCCGGGAAGTTCGGCGCGGGCAGAAGGAGAACACGCGGCAGGGCTACCGCAACGGCGGCCGGGCACCCTACGGCTACCGGCTTCGTCACGAGGCGCATCCCGACCCGGCGCGGGCGAAGGCTGGCGATAAGAAGTCCCGCCTCGTTGCCGACCCCGAGCGGGCATCGGTGATCGCTGAGATTTTCGAGCGCTTCCTTTCCGGCTCTGGCTACAAGGAGATCGCCAACCACCTGAACCGGCCTGGCGGGCCGCCGCCGCCCAACCACGTCGATTCCAAGCGCAACACGTCCGGCAAATGGGCGAAGACGACGATCAAGTCGATGCTCGAAAACCCCACCTACACCGGCCGCCTCTACTGGAACCGGCTCGACTCACGCGCCCATAAGCAGGGTGCCGGGCCGGTGGTTCGGCGCAGTCCCGAGGAATGGGTCGAAGCAGACGAGCGCCATGAGGCCCTGGTCACCGACGAGCAGTTCGAGCGCGTGCAAACCGAGATGAAGCGACGCAGCAACGGCCACGGCGGTCACCGACGACGCCCACAGAAGCGTTCCTTCCTGCTACGAGGCATCGTCCACTGTTCCACCGGGCACAACCCGCTACGGATGCAGGGCCGCTCTCGAAAAGGCGAGCCGACCTATTACACCTGCGGCTACCGAACCTCCTACGGTGACCGGGCGGCCGAGGCAGTTGGCCACGGCAAATGGCAGTACGTGCGCGAGGACAGCCTCACGAAGCTGATCGACAGCTTCTTCGCTACCCGGATATTCGGCGCTGACCGCCTCGACTACTTCCGCGCTCAGAGCTCAACCATGGCGAGCGAAGCGCAAGACCGCGACGACGACAAGCGCACGCGGATCACCAAGCAACTCAGCGAGGTCGACCAGCGGATCGAGCGCCAGCTCGCCGCGATCGAGGCAGGCGTCGATCCGGCCGTGGTCGGCAAACGAATCCGAGCCCTCAAAACGGAGCGCGAGGAGGCAGAGGCTGCCCTCACCCAGCTCGAAGGCTCGCGCCGGGACAGCACCGCCATAGACCCCGCCGACACCCTGGCGGTCCTCGACGCTCTGCCCGACCTCGGCAAGTCGCTGATCGCCGCCGACCCCGACATACGGCGGGCGGTGTTCGACGCCTTCCGCCTCCGGGTCGAGATCGACCGCAACAGTGGTCAGATACGCCTGAAAGCGCTGGTGTCAAGCGCGTTCGGGGAGGCGACGAATCTAAGTGACCTGGGAGAGGCGGGTGATCCGGCTCTCTCCGATAAGGCCATACCGCTACGGGGATTCGAACCCCGGTTCCGGACTGAGAAGAGGGATGCCGCAGCGGGAGATCGGATACGGCTCGATCAGGCGGTTTCGCGATGATCTGGTCGGGCCTCGACCCCATGCACGACAACCGCGGGCCCGGCCTCTGCCTCCGGAATGAGGTGGTACTGCAGGCGATACCCGAGAACGTGGGCATAGCGATCGAGCGTCGACATGCGAGCGTCGGTAGCCGAGGTCTCAAGCCGGGCGATGCTCGACTGAGAGCTGTTCATCGCCGCCGCCACGGCGGTCTGAGACCGCTCGCCCTCGCGCCGACGCTCGGCTAGCGCTCCGAGGAGCTCGCGGCGTCGTTCAGCGGCCTCGACCATCGCCGGGAAACCGGGGGCGCGAGCGGTTCGCTCGTCAACCAGCTCATCGAGAAAATCACGGTCGGTCATTGCATCCCTTTTTTCCTTTCGCTATGCCGAAGGTAGCATCTCAAAGTCAATATCTCAAACTCAATATGATCATTCGCCTCGCTGCTGCCAATCGCGCAGCCTTCGCTTCGCCAGACGGATCGCCTCCGGCGGCGTCTTCTGCGTCTTCTTCTTCAACGCCTCCAGCGAGAGAAACACCTGCTTGCGCTTGCCCTGGGGCGCGAACAGGATCCTGTAGATGACACCCTTGCCGTCGGCACGCACCTCATAGATCTCGCCATCGAGATGCCGCGCCGCCTTGAGACCTTGCTGGCGCACCTCCCTCATCGCGGCAATCACAGACGCAAGGTCTTCATCATCCAACCGGTCGAGGAACTGCTTGATAGGGCGGCGACCGGAGGCCGTCCTGTAGTCACGCCAGCGGTGGCCGACGGTGCGCCGGGTCGAGGAGCCGGCGCTCACCCTGGATGCCTCTCCCCCCTTCTCATCGCCCTGCCGACTCACCTGGGCGACTGTACCCAGGGCGGCTGTCGACACCAGGAGCCACCCGGCACCTGCAATGAGATAAAAGCTCCATTCCGGTAATGACAGAGGCACAAGTGGGAACGATTGATTCTGGCCATCCAGTGAGAGGGACCGCAAGATGCAGCTGACCGATGAGCGGCTTCTGCTCTCCGCCTCCGACCTGGTCGACTTCTCGCCTGTCGCCATCTCACCGCGCTTGAATTCGGCCGGGTCCATGGGCAGGTGCCCGATCCGCCAAAGCGCGCAGCCGACACGGCCGACCTGGTGGCCCGGAAGGGGGATGAGTTCGAGCAGCGTCACCTCGAGACGCTGCGCGCGGACCATGGCGATGCGCTGGTCGAGATCGAGACCGGCCCCGGCTACGAGAAGCTCGTGGAGGTCGCCGTCTGTACCGAGAGGCGATGAAGGATGGCGCCCCCGTCGTCTACCAGGCGGCATTCGTCAACGGCGACTGGATGGGCTATGTCGACTTCCTCGAGCGCGTCGAGGCGCCATCTGAGCTCGGCGACTGGAGCTATGAGCCGGCCGACACCAAGCTCGCCCGTTCGCTGAAGCCCTATTTCGTAATCCAGCTCTGCCTCTACGCCGACCTGATCGAGGCGGTCCAGGGACGCAAGCCCGATCACATCCACGTAATCCTCGGCAATGGCGAACGCCGAACGCTTGCGCACGCCGACTTCTGCGCCTACTTCACTCGGATGAAAGAGCTCTACGTGGGGGCTCTCGGCGACGGGCTCGACGGGACCTACCCCGATCCCGTCGCCCACTGCGAGCTGTGCAAGTGGGCCGAGCCGTGTGACCAGCGGAGAATCGCCGACGATCACCTGAGCCTCGTCGCCAAGCTCGGGAGTGGCCAGGCAGCCAAGCTGGAGGAGAGCGGGATCGAGACGGTGGAGGCGCTGGCCGCGGCCGAGGTAGGTGCGCGACCGAATGGCATGGCCGCCGGCACCTTCGAACGGTTGCACGCCCACCGAACCGCCACCCCAGCCGAACCGTCCGTCAGGGACGCCGTGGAAGTGGAGAACCGGTCGCCCGCCGGCGGGACCCCATTCCGCATAGGCCAGGGCGCGTCCGTCGCGAAGGTGCGTCACCCCCGCTCGTGCGTCAGTGACCATCAGCCTAACCGCCGCCGAACATGTCCTCTAGACGCATCGCGAGGACGACGTCGCCCTCGACGCTGCAGCGACCGGCGACCATCACCGTCAAGGCATCCTCTATGCCCGCGATCACCCGCACCCAGTCCGCGAGGCCGATGTGGATCGTCACCGCGGCGTCGAGCGGGGCGGGCTCGAGCAGATGCGCGCGGGCGGAACGGGAATCGACCTCGATCGCCCAGCGCCAGGGAGCCTCGGGCGGCGGCTCGATCGCGAAGGGTTCCAGCTCATAGGCGATCACGCCGCTGAAGCCGCCGGCCTGGGACGGCTGGAAGCCCCTCGCCAACGCCTTCAGCAGCCGCCGCTGGCGGCGCGAATCGGCGAAGCGGCGCTCCAGATCGGCGTCGCCCAGGCCGCCGACCATCGCCGACAGAGCGTGGCGACCGCCTCGCGACGCAAGTGCCCGGATCGGCCGCGAACGCTCGACGG
>JBAREU010000154.1:0-15200 GCA_049796515.1 Solirubrobacterales bacterium | reverse complement strand
ATCTCGAGCAACGCGCGCCGGCGCTCGGGCGGGTGATCGGGATCGAGGGGCAGGTAGGCGGCACCGGCCCGGAGCGTGCCGAGGAATGCGACGACCGCCTGCCAGGATCGGGGCAGGCAGACGCCGACCGCCTCTTCGTCCGCCGCTCCGGAGGCGATCAGGCCCGCGGCGACGCCGCCGGCTGCCTCGTCCAGCTCGGCATAGGTGAGTCGACGCCGCCCATCCTCGATCGCGACCGCATCCGGTCGTTCGGCGGCTCGTGCCGAGACCAGCTCGGCAAGCGACAGGGTCGACTCACCGAGCGGCAAGGGCGGTTCGGCTCGGAAGACACATGGTCGCTGAGGCTAATGAATGGCTGCCGCGGGCCGCCGGACCCGGCAGATACCCTGCGTGCGGTGGGGCACCCCGGGCTCAAAGTTGCCGCCAACGACTTCGCGCGCCAGTGGGACGACGTGCGGGACGATGCCCTTTCGGCGGTGGATCGGGTCGGGGGCAGCGGCTGGCTGGTCCTCGGCGAGGAGGTGGAAGCCTTCGAGCGCGAGCTGGCGGAGTGGTGGGGAGTGCCCGAGGCGGTCGGGGTAGCCTCCGGCCTCGACGCCCTCGAGATCGCGCTGCGCTGCGCCGGGGTCGAACCCGGTTCCCGCGTGCTGACGACGCCGCTCACCGCGTTCGCGACCACCCTCGCAATTGTCCGCGCGGGGGCAACGCCGGTTTGGTGCGACGTCGACGATTCGGGCGGGATGGACCTTGAACGGGCTGACGCTGCGCTGCGCGCCGATCGGTCGATTCGCGCCGTCGTGCCGGTTCACCTCTACGGACATCCCCTGGACCCCACCGGTCTGGCGGCGCTTGCCGCCGACCATGAGGTGCAGGTGATCGAGGACTGCGCTCAGTCGGCCGGTGCCGAGCGGGGAGGGCTGCCGACCGGTACGGTCGGCGTGGCTTCCGCCACCAGTCTCTACCCGACCAAGAACCTCGGGGCGCTGGGCGACGGCGGAGTCCTCCTCACCGCCGACAGTGAGTTGGCCACCCGGGCCAGAAGCCTGCGCAACTACGGTCAGGTCGAGCGCTACGAGCACGCGGCCCTGGGTCTCAACAGTCGTCTTGACGAGTTGCACGCAGCCGTGCTCCGCTCGGCCCTGTTGCCCCGCCTCGATCGCTTCCTCGGCCGCCGCGGGGAGATCGCGGACCGCTACGCGGAGGAGCTGCGTGGCGGCCCGCTACGTCCGATCGAAGCCGGCGGGGGAAGCTCCGCCCGCCACCTGTTCGGGGTCGAGGTGATGGAAGGCGACCCGGGCGCCGTGGCGGCGCGCCTGGCTGAGGAGGGGGTCTCGGCCGGGCGCCACTATCCGACCCTTTGCCCCGACCAGCCAGCGGTTGAGGGCATCGGCACGAGAGCCGACGATCTGCCCGTGGCCCGCCGCCTGGCGGCGGGCCAGCTCTCGCTGCCGATCCATCCGTACCTGCTCGACGACGAGGTGGAGGCCGTCGTCGAGGCGTGCCGGCGGGCTACGGCGTGAGCGCTCCGGCCAACTCGCTCGTCGTCCCCGTCTACGGCAACAGCGGCGCGATCGCGTCGCTGATCGAGGCGGTCGCGACGATCGAGGAGGGCGTCGGCGGCGACCTCGAGACGATCTTCGTCGTCGACGGCAGTCCCGACGACTCGCGCGAGCGGTTGGTGAGCGCGCTGGCCGAGAGCGCGCTCCGTGCCCGCGTGGTCGAGCACTCGCGCAACTTCGGCTCCTTCGCCGCGATTCGCACCGGCCTCAGCCTAGCGCGGGGAGAGCGGATCGCCGTCATGGCCGCCGACGGCCAGGAGCCGCCCTCGCTGGTGATCGAGTTCCTGCGCCGTCTCCAGTCCGAAGACGTCGACGTCGTCGTCGGCGAGCGCGCCAGCCGCGACGACCGCGGCGACGCGTTCGCCAAGGCCTACTGGCGGCTCTACAAGCGCTTCGTTCTGCGCGAGGTCCCGGCGGGCGGCGCCGATGTCTTCGCCTGCACGGCCGGCGTTCGCGACGTCATCTGCTCGCTCGAGCCAGTCCACACCTCGCTTGTCGCGCAGCTCTTCTGGGTCGGTTTCCGGCGCAGGCTGGTGCCGTATGACCGCCTCCCCAGCAGCGAGCCCAGCGGCTGGACCTTTCGCCGCAAGCTTCGCTACCTGACCGACAGCGTCTTCGCCTTCACCGACCTTCCGGTTCGCGTCCTCTGGATGGTGGGGTTGCTGGGCCTGGCGCTGGGGACGCTGATCGCCGGGCTGGCCTTGGTCGCCAGGATCGTCGGTGAGATCGACGTCCCCGGGTACACCGCGACGATCCTCGTCATCGTCCTCTTCGGCAGCCTCAATATGATCGGCCTCGGGATCATCGGCTCCTACGTCTGGCGAGCCTACGACACGGTGAAGGGTCGCCCAGGCGCCATCGTCCGCGACGTGGTCGAGTTCCCGCCTGGATCCGCAAGCGATGACTGACGTATTCGTCCACGAGAAGGGGCTCTGTGAGAGCGGGGAGGTTGGTGCCGGCACCCGCATCTGGGCCTTCGCCCACGTGCTCGAGGGAGCCCGCATCGGCGCCGACTGCAACATCTGCGACGGCGTCTTCGTCGAGGGGGGCGCAGTGGTAGGGGATCGGGTCACGGTGAAGTGCGGGGTGCAGCTGTGGGACGGGGTCGAGCTCGAGGACGATGTCTTCGTCGGGCCCAACGCGACCTTCACCAACGACCGCTTCCCGCGCAGCAGGCAGTGGCTCGACGAGTACCCCCGCACGATCGTGCGCAGCGGCGCATCGATCGGGGCCAACGCGACGATCCTTCCCGGGCTGGAGATCGGCACCGGCGCGATGGTCGGCGCCGGTGCGGTCGTGACCAGGTCCGTGCCGCCACATGCGGTAGTGACTGGGAACCCGGCGCGAATCCACGGCTACGCGGGGTCGCCGGCGCCGCAGGCGGAGGTGGTCGAGCAGGCGGCAGCGAAACCGGGCCGGACGGCGCTTGGCGTGGGCGAGGTTCACCTGCAGCGCTTCGCCGGGTTTGCCGATCTGCGCGGGCGCCTCACCGCGGGTGAATTGCCGAGCGAGGAGATCCCCTTTACGCCACAGCGCTGGTTCCTCGTCTACGACGTGCCCAGCCGCGAGGTGAGGGGCGAGCACGCGCATCGTGTCTGCCACCAGTTCCTCGTCTGTGTCCACGGCAGCGTCCAGGTCGCCGTCGACGACGGGCAGCAACGGGGCGAAGCAGTGCTCGACGAGCCGACGCTGGGGATCTACCTGCCGCCGGGGATCTGGGGCAGTCAGTTCCGCTACGACAGCGACGCGGTCCTGCTCGTGCTCGCCTCCCACCCCTACGACCCCGACGACTACATTCGCGACTACGACACCTTCCTAAAGGAGTTTGCCACCACCACGGATCCCGGCTGAGATGCAAAACGTCACCTCCGGAATCCGAAATCTGTATGCAGCAATTCGCTCCCACGGTTGGGGGGCACTATGGGCTGTTCTCGGGTTGGGTCTCCTGCTGCGGATCGGTGTCGTGGTCTTCTACACCCCCACGGTTTTCAACTACTACGGGGGCGACTCGGCGCGCTACATGCGACTGAGCTTCTCCGGCAGCAGCGGACTATTTGGAGACAACGCGATGCCGGCGGGATACCCCGCTTTCCTCGCGGTTCTGAGGCATGTCGAGGATTGGCTTCCTTTTACGATCATGACCCAGCATCTGCTCGGTCTGGCCGGAGCCGTGTTGCTCTACGCTGCGGTTCGCGCGGTGGGGGCGCCGCGATGGGCTGCATTGCTGCCCGTGGTCGTCGTCGCGCTCTCCGGCGACGAGCTCTTCCTCGAGCACGGGATATTCACCGAGGCGCTGTGGATGCCGTTGCTCGCGCTCGCGATGTACCTGCTCGCCCGGGCGATCTCCGCCGAGCGGGCACTGTGGTGGCTGGTGGCGGGGGGAATTGCGCTCGCCTGCTCGGCGATCGCGAGGAACCTCTCCGAGGCGCTGCCGATCCTGCTTGCGATCTGGGCCGCGGTGGCATTACCCGGGACGGCGACCCTTCGCTTGAGGAACGCACTCGCCGTGGCACTGCCCGCACTTGCCGTGCTGGGCGCGTACCTGGTTGTCGCCAAGCCGATCGCCGGCGGCTTCAGCGGCCTCTCGGAGAACAGTGGCTTCGCGCTCTACAGCCGTGTGGCGCAGTTTGCCGACTGCAACAAGTTCACTCCCCCGCCCGGTTCGGAGCCACTGTGTGTCGATACCCCGCCCGATCGGAGGCCCGGACCCTTCTACTGGGCGTGGTCCACGGAGAGCCCGCTGCGTTCGAAGTTTGCCTTCGACATGCACGACAGCGAAGATCAAGCACTGCTTTCTCGCTTTGCGCGAGAGGCGCTCGTTCACCAGCCGATCGAGTACGCGGAAGCCGCGGGTCGGGACTTCGTTCGCTTTTTCGCACCTGACTGGGGGACGCCGCGACCGGACAGCGGCACCGACGAAGGGGCCATGTCCTTCGAAAGCACTGCGGGGGCGGCTCAAGCCGTTTCGCCACCCGAACTGGCCGATCAGTACGAGGAGGCGTACAGCGGGGTGGGCGACGGTTTGGCCGCCCCCGCAGTGCGCAGCGTGCTCGGGGCCTACCAAGCGCTGTTCCGGATCGATGGGCGGCTATTGCTCCTGCTCATCGCCCTGGGCGTGGTGGGCTCCATCTTGGGCAGGGGGCGGGCGCGCGCGGGGGCGTCACTGTTTCTGCTCAGCGGCCTGGCCTTGCTCGTCATACCGCCGCTCTTCTCCTCCTACGACATCCGCTACACGATCCCGCCGATCAATCTCTTCGCGGCGAGCGCGGCAATCGGCCTTGCCGCGCTCAGCGAGCGGATTGGGCGGGAGCCCTACGAACCAGCCGGCGGATCCAGGGCGGTCGGAACGGAGACATCGAGCGCAGGGACGCACTGATCCGCGGTATGCCGTGGCGCAGGTTCGGGTTGGTCGAGGGATCGGTTGCCGTGATCGAGAACCAGCGATCCAGGAGCAGTTCCTTCTCCCAGTCCTCGACCTCGGTCGAGCGGCTCGATGACTCGAAGTGGTAGAGGACGGTGTCGGGGTCGTAGACGACGCGCCGCTCTGCGGCCTGCTGCTTGAGGCAGTAGTCCATGTCGTTGTAGTTGACCGGCAGGGTCGTGCTGAAGCCGCCGACCTCTTCGAAGGCATCGCGGCGCGTCATCAGGCAGGCGCCGGTGACAGCGAGGTAGTTCTGCGCGACAAGCACGTTGTTCGAGTAGGCGCCGGACTCGCCGCCGAAGCCGCGGTAGATGTGACCGGGGTAGCCGCCGTTCTCGAAGAGGATCCCGGCGTGCTGCAGGCGCCCGTCTTCCCAGAGAAGGCGGGCGCCGACCGCGCCCACCCCGGCGATCTCCGAGTACATGACCAGCCGCTCGATCCAGTCGGGGGTCGCTACCTCCATGTCGTCGTTGAGCAGCAGCAGGTGCTCGCCGTCGCTGTGGACCGCCCCCCGGTTGACCTTTGCCGAGAAGTTGAAGGGCTCGTCGTATCCGACGATCCGGAGCCGGTCGCCACCGGCGTGGCGCAGCTCCGCCAGCACGTCGGGGTCGACCGAGGCGTCGGCCACGCAGACGATCTCGTAGTTCGAGTAACTGGTGGTCCGCAGGATGCTGCGCACGCAGTGCGCCACCAGGACGACGTTCTCGTAACGCACTTCGCGTGACCGTCCGGCGGTGGGGATGACGATGCTGACCGGCGGCTGGGTCTTCAGCCTGGGTCGCAGGTGGTAGACGCCCGGGGCGGACTCATCGCGCTCCGCCTTCGCCGGCAAGCCGACGCGGTCGCAGTGGGCCTGGATCGCCCGGGTCCCGGCTTCGAAGGCCCACGGCTTCGCCTCCTCGCCGCCGCCGGCCGCCGAGGTCTCCAGCGTGCGCCAGTGGTAGAGGACCTTCGGGATGTGCACGACCCGTCGTGCCCGCTCGGTCACCTTGAGGGCCAGGTCCCAGTCCTGGGAGCCCTCGAACTCGGAATCGAAGCCGCCGACTTCTTCGACCAGCGAGCGCCGCAGCACGCTGAGGTGGCAGGTGTACATCTGCGTCCGCATCCGCTCCGGTGACCAGTCGGGCTTGAAGAAGGGCGCCGAGTGCCTGCCGCCGCGGTCGATCTTGTCTTCGTCGGTGTAGAGATAGTCGGCGTCGGGGGTCGCGACCAGCGCCGCATTCACGTGGGCCAGCGCCTTTGGGTGCAGCTCGTCGTCATGGTCGAGTAGGGCGACGAACTCACCCTGGGCCATCGCCAGGGCATCGTTGGAGGCAGCGACGATGCCTCCGTTCGACTCCCGTCGGTGAACCCGGACACGAGCGTCCTTGCGCTGGGCCGACGCAAGCATCTCGCCGACGTGCGGCTCGCCCGAGCAGTCGTCGACGAGGCAGAGCTCCCACTCGTCGAAGCGCTGACGGCGCACCGAGGCGAGCATCGCCGCCAGCACGTCGGCCGGCGTTTCGAAGACCGGGGTGAGGATCGAGAACCGGGGCACCGCTACCGCGTCAACCCTGCGGCCCGCGCCGGCCGCGGAGGCGGGCGAGAGCGGAGGAGACGAATGAGGGCAAGCGCGATCGCAGGTGCGCGCCGAGGTTGAGCAACCTCGCCGAACCCGCCTCGAGCTCGGCGACGCGACCGCGCAGACTGCCGAGTTCGGCGTCCTTGCCGATCAGCAGGTCGCGGAGTCGTAGAACCTCCTCGCGGGCGTGTGCGAGCTCGACCTTCAACTCGGCGAGCTCGCCGTCGCCACGCTCCGAATGGGTCTGCCGGGTGGGGGTAGCCTGCTCGGCCATGGTGGCCGAGTCTATCCCCACTCGGCGCAGGGGCCAGCGCTTTGAGTGATCTGGCAAACCTGCTGCCGATCCTTGGTCTGCATCTCCTCCTGACGGCTCTGCCAATGGTGGCAGCGATGCTGCTGGCCGTCCGGCTCGGCCTGCGCAGCACCCCGCTGCTGCTCGCCACCGGCCTGGCCGCCAGCGGCGTGGCGGCGGCGGTCGCCTTCTGGGCGTTCTACGCCGAGCCGTCGATCGGCAAGGCGTTTGCGTACCTGGTTCCGCTGGGCTCGGTGGCGGCGATCGTGGCCTGCCTCCACGGCGGCCGTATAGAGCGGCGGCTCCTGCGTGCCCTCGCGACCCCGCTGGCGCTCTGGGCGCTCGGATCTGCCTTCCTCGTGTTCTTCGGCTTCCTCCACGGCGGTACCTCCGAACCGCTGGAAATGGCCTCGACGCGCTTCTCCTCGAAGCTGCCGCCGGACAACGTGATCCCCGGTTTCTTCGCTGACTGGTTCTTCGAACACGGTCACCGCGGGACGCCGCCGGTCTTCCCCGGCGATTGGTTATCTAGCGACCGGCCGCCGCTGCAGGTGGGCTACGTGCTCTCCCAGCGTGGCTTCGGCTGGGACGACCACGGACTGCACACGCAGATCCTCGGGGTCATTCTCCAGCAGCTCTGGATCGTCGGGCTCTGGGCGCTGCTCGTTGCGGCGCGGGTCGGCCGTGTCACGCGTGGGCTGGTGGTCGTCACCGTGCTCGTCAGCGACCTGGCCCTCGTCAACGGCTTCTTCATCTGGCCAAAGCTGCTCCCGGCCGCGTTCCTTCTAGCCGCTACCGCACTCGTGGCGACGCCGCTCTGGGACGCCGTACGCCGGGACCGGCGCGGCGCGATCCTGCTCGCGGGCCTTCTTGGCCTGGCCCTGCTCGGGCATGGGTCCAGCGCATTCGCGGTCGTCCCCCTCGCCCTGCTCGCGCTCGTGCGCGGTCTCCCCGATTGGCGCTGGATCGCGGTCGGCGCCGCGGTCGGGCTCGCCCTGCTCCTGCCCTGGTCCGCGTACCAGAAATACGGCGATCCGCCCGGCAACCGCCTGACCAAGTGGATGCTCGGCGGCGCCTACGCGCTCGACGATCGCTCGACCGGTGAGACGGTCGTCGACGGCTATCGCGAGGCGGGGCTCTCCGGCACCCTGGAGAACAAGCTCCGCAATGTCGGCACGATCGTGGGCAACGGGCCCGCGGCGCAGCGGCTCGCCGACGCGTTTGCTGCCCTACCCGACGACCCAACCGCGGCGATGCGCGAACTTCGCGAGCTGTTCTTCTTTCAGCTGCTGCCTTCGCTGGGTCTCTTGGCGATCGCGCCATTCGCGATGGCCTACGCCCGAATCCGCGGACGCCCCGACTCCCCCGAGTGGCGCCTGGCGGTCGCCTGCTGGGCGATCGTGCTGGTCGGCTGCGCCTTCTGGAGCCTCGTCCTGTTCGGCTCGCCGACGGCAAATGCCTCGATCCACGTCGGCAGCCTGATGATCCCCGTACTTGCCTTCTGCGGCGCAGTCTGCGGTTTGCGCGCCGTTTACCCGCGGTTCGCCACGTACTACGCCGCGATCGCCGCGGCGCTGATGCTGGCGCTCTACGTACCGGCCTTCGATCCCGTTGCGGGAACCGCCTACTCGCCCTTGGCGGCGCTGCTCGCCGCCGCCTGCCTCGCGGGCTTCATCGGCATGGCTTTCGTGCGCCAGGACCCTTCCGCAAGCGCCAATACACTCGCCCGCTGATGGCGTGGCCGAGGCGCAATGCCCCCGTCGTTCTCCTGGGCGCAGCGCTGCTGGCGTCGGCAGCGCTGCTGCTCGCGCTCACGCACGGGCTCACCTTCTTCCAGGACACCTGGGAGTTCCTGATGAACCGGCGCGAGCTCAGCGCCGACTCGTTGCTCGAGCCCCACAACGAGCACATCGTCTTCGTCCAGGTGGCGATCCAGATCTTCCTGCTCGAGCTCTTCGGGATGAGCTCGGCGGCGCCCGAACACGTGCTGCTGATCGTCGCTCTGCTGGTCGCCGCCACGCTGCTCTTCGTCTACGCCCGCCGGCGCGTCGGGCCGTGGTTGGCGCTGATGGCGACTGTGCTGCTGCTCTTCCTCGGTCCCGCCTGGCAGGACATCCTCTGGCCCTTCGAGCTCGGCTTCGTCGGCTCGGTCCTCTTCGGCCTGGCAATGCTGCTCGCCCTCGACCGCGACGATCGGCGCGGCGACATCGCCGCCTCCGTTTTCCTGACGATTGCCGTGGGTTTCTCCAGCCTCGGCCTGTCCTTCATCGCCGCGGCGGCGGTCAATCTTCTTCAGCGGCATCGCGAGCGCGGTTGGGGTCGCGCCTATGTCGCCGCCATCCCAGCCGGCCTTTTCGCCCTCTGGTTCCTTGGCTGGGGGCACGACGCGGAAAGCCACGTCAGCCTCGAGAACGTTCTCTCCTCGCCGCCTTTCGCGCTCGAAGGGCTCGCTGCCTCGGTCGAGTCGTTGCTGGGGCTGAGCGAAGCGCCGATCGAAGGCGTGGCAACGGTGGGTTGGGGTCAGCCCTTGCTCGTCGCCCTGATCGTCCTCGTCATCTACGGGCAGGTGCGCCGGCCCGGTTTCTCCCCGGGTTTTTGGGTCGTCGCAGCGGCGACCGCGACCAACTGGTTCCTTGCCGCCTTCAACTTCATCCCCGGCCGCGAGCCAACCACGGGGCGCTACATGTACGCGGGAGGACTCTTCATCCTGTTGATGGCGGTTGAGCTATTGCGGGGGGTACGGGTAGGTCGCACCGCTCTGCTGATCTCTGGGGCAGTGACCCTCGCGGCAGTTGCCGCCAACCTCGTCATCCTGCGCGATGGCGGCCGCTGGTTGGACAACCAGACGGTCCTCACCAAAGCGGATCTGGCTGCGATCGAGATCGCTCGCCGCACCGTCGATCCCTACTTCATGCTTGCCCCCGATGTGGCCGGTACCCCTTCGCTGATCGACGTCCAGGCCGGCGAGTACCTGGAAGCCGAGCGCGAGTACGGCTCTCCCGCCTATACGCCGGCCGAGCTGGCGAGCGCACCGGAAGTCGCACGGCGTCAGGCCGACATCGTCCTCTCCCAGGCGCTGCCGCTCTCGACCGAAACGTTCGTCGGCGCAAAACCCGATCCGCAGGGGCGCTGTGTGACGCTACCGGCTGGAGGGGAGAGCTCTGTGATCTCTCTCGGCCCGGGTGTGACCAGGATCGAAGTCGAGTCCGGCCGGCCGGCTTCATTCAGCCTGCGCCGCTTTGCGTTGGCCGAGTATCCCGTTCCGACCGAAGGCGCCCCCGGTGGATCGACGACGCTGGTGACCGTCCCCCGGGACGGCTCCCCGCGTCCCTGGTGGTTGCGCCTGGAAGCTGAGCAGGCCGCGACGGTCTGCAGATAGGGCTCGCTGCTCGTGGCCTGGCTGAGGCGCAATCCGGCTGTCGCTCTGCTCGGCTTGGCCGTGGTGATTTCCTCGGCGTTGTTGCTCTGGCTCGGCACCGACCTCACCTACTTCCAGGACTCCTGGGCCTTCTTGGTGGAGCGGCGCGGGTTTTCAGCCGGGGACTTCCTGCGGCCGCACAACGAGCACATCAGCGTCGTGCCAGTGGCGATCCAGAAGCTCTTGCTGGCACTGTTCGGTATGGAGTCCGACCTCAGCGAACGGATCGTACTGACGGCGATGCTTGGCGCAATCGCGGTCCTGCTCTTCGTCTACGTGCGGCGCCGGATCGGGCCCTGGCCGGCGCTGATCGCCGCGGTCTCCCTGCTCTTCCTCGGTCCGGCGTGGGAGGTCCTGCTCTGGCCCTTCGAGATCTCGCTCGCCGGCTCGGTGCTGTGCGGCCTCGGCGCATTGCTGGTTTTGGAGCGCGACGACCCGCGAGGGGACCTCGTCGCCTGCGCGCTACTGGCAATCGCGATCGGCTTCTCCAGTCTCGGCATTCCCTTTGTGGTGGCGGCAACGGTGGACGTACTGCAACGGCGTCGCTCGCGCGGTTGGACCAGGGCCTATGTCCCCGGCGTGCCGACCCTGCTCTTCTTGGCCTGGTACGCGGCCTACGGTCGCGACGCGGAAAGCGCCGCCTCGCTCGGCAGCGTGCTCCACGCGCCGGTCTTCGTCGTCGAGGGGATCGGGGCGTCGCTGGCGTCGATCCTCGGCCTGCGGGCGTTGGCGGGCGGCATCGAGAGCCAGCAGAGGCCATACCTCGGTCTGCTCGCGCTTGCGGCGATTTTCGCTCTGGTCGTCTACCTATTCGCTCGTCGCCCCGATGCCCGCGGCTGGCTTCGCGATCCCGCTCCGGGCCTCTGGTCCGCGCTGGCTGCGATGCTCGCGTTCTGGGGCTTGGCCGGGATCAACGACCTGCCGGGGCGGGCACCCTGGGCGAGCCGCTACATGCACGTCGGCGCGATCTTCCTCTTCCTCGTGGCTGCCAACCTGTTGACCCGGGTCTCACTGGGGAGGCGGACGCTGCTGGCGGTCGCCGGCGTGGCCGCGATCGCAGTCGCGCTGAACCTCGTTCCGCTGCTCGAAGGAAGGGACAGATTGGAGCAGGAGACGATCCTGGCCCGAGCCGATCTCGCCGCGATCGAGATATCCCGCCGCACGGTCGAGCCGGACTTCGAGCTCACCACCGAGCTCGCCGGCACGCCATCGCTGATCGACGTCAAGGCCGGCTCCTATCTCGCGGCGGTCGACGACCACGGCTCCCCCGCCTATACCCCCACCGACCTCGCGGTCGCGCCGGAAGCGGGGCGGAGGTGGGCCGATGTCGTCCTCGCGCAGGCCCTGCCGGTCTCCATCGAGACGCGCCCCGGTGTGCGGCAGGGCGGCGCCGACGGCTGCGTCGAAGGCGCGGGCAAGCTCGAAACGCACGTTCGTCCCGGTACGACGAGAATCGAAGCGACCCCGGGCCCGCCGGTCGCCCTGGGCCTGCGCCGCTTCGCTGCCACCGAATTCCCGGTCCCGCTCGGGACCGTCGCCGGCAGCTCGATGACGCTGTTGAGAATCCCCCGCGACGCCTTCGGCCGGCCCTGGCAGCTCGAGGCAAAGGCGAAGCAACGCGTTCGCGTCTGCCGGTAGTCGGCTCTTTCGACGCACCGACCAGGAGCGTTGACGCGGGCAGTACGCGCAACGCGGAGCGCTTTCCGGACGACTTCATGTTCCGGCTGACCGGGGAGGAGAACAAGAGTTTGAGATGCCAAATTGGCATCTCAAAGGAGGAGGAGCGTGGGGGACGACGCTATCTCCCCTATGCCTTCACAGAGCAGGGGGTCGCGATGCTGTCCGGCGTCCTCCGAACTTGGGGAGCATGCCGAGCATTTCGCTGCCATCTTCCAAGCTTTGAAGCAATTGATGGCATCGCCGTCGACCGCGAAGAAACCCAAACACCCAATCGGCTTCAGCCCGCCGGGCGACGACTGACGACTGCTACAGCTCCTCGGCGATGCGGGGGGCGTCGCGGTTGAAGATCCAGACGGCGAAAATGCAGACGCCGACGTAGATCGCGGCGGCGGGTAGCAGGCCGGCGACGCCGCCGACCACGTCGAGTGCCGTGGGTGCGTTCGGTTCGATCGCCCACACTCGCACCTGCTCGAAGATGGGCGCGAGCGGGTTGATGAAGATCAGTTGACGGTAGGCCTCTGGGACGAAGCCGATCGGGTAGAGGATCGGGGTCGCGTAGAAGAGCACCTGAGCGACCACGGTCCAGATGATCAGGACGTCGCGGAAGCGCACGTACAGCACCGAGAGGGCCATGCTGACGGCGCCCGCGAAGACGAAGATCAGCGCTAGTGGGATTGGCAGCAGCAGCCAGGTCCAGGTCGGATCGACTCCCCAGGCGAGGACGAAGCCGAAGACCACGACCAGGTTTAGAGAGAGATTGAAGGCCGCGGTGAGGACGACCGCCAGCGGGATCACGAGCCGTGGGAACTGGGTCTTTCGCACCACACCCTCCTGCGCGACGACCGAGGTGACCGAGTTCTGGGTCGCTTCCTGAAAGAAGGTGAAGAGCACAATGCCGGTGAGCAGCAGCACCGGGTAATAGGGGAGGTCGCTGCCGACTTTGAACACCTTGGTGAAGACGAACAGCAACACCGCGAATAGCATCAGCGGCCGCACGAGGGACCAGACGTAGCCGAGCACGGTGCCGAAATAGACCCGCCGGAACTCGGTGACCGACATCAGCCACAGCAGGTCGAAGAAGCGCCGCGAGCCCCCGCCCAGCGCGGAGGGTCCGTGGACGTCGCGAAGGGGCGCCGTCGTCACGGGGCTCACCGAGCCTCCCCCCCCTCGACGACCGCCTCGATCTCGTGCGGGAGGTAGACCACGCCGCGGGAGTGGGGGTCTCCTCCATAGACGACGAAGTCGACCGCGTTGTGCACGTAAAGGGCGACGCCGCCGCTGACCCTGTTGACCCCGCAGTGCACGAAGTAGCGCCCTGCGGTCAGCAGGTTCTCGACCTCCGCTTCGATCCGTATCCGCTTGCCACTGGACAACCCGATCGAGCCGTCGTCGGCAATCGCCTCGGTGCCGAACTGGAAGATGCCCATGCCCTCGGCGTCGGCGACGATGAACCCGACGCCGACGCCGGAGACGTCGCGCACGATCTCGAGCTCGACCCGCAGGCGAATCCGGTCGCCGTGTTCGACGTTGGTCACGCGACCGCCATCGGCATCCTCGACCCAGGCGTCCAGCAGCCGCACCTCGTCACCTCCGTCTGACGTGGCCTCGCCGCTCGTGTCGCTGCCCTTCTCGAAGTTGAGCCGCACGTATCGCCTGCCGACCTCGGCGGGATCGCCGATGTGCTGGATCTGGCCGCCGTCGATCAGCATCGCGCGATGGCAGTACTCCTCGACCGTCGTCATCTCATGGGTGACCAGGACGATCGTCTTGCCGGCCGCTTTCATCCTGTAGAAGGCGTCGGCGCACTTCTGCTGGAAGGCGGCGTCGCCGACGGCCAGCACCTCGTCGATCAGGAGGATGTCGGCATCGACCTCCATCATCAGCGAGAAGGCGAGGCGCACCAGCATTCCCGACGAGTAGTTCTTCAGCTTCAGGTCGACGAAGTCCTCCAGTTCGGCGAACTCGAGCACGGCGTCGAGCCGGTCGCGCGTCTCCTGCGGCGTCAGACCCATCATCACCCCGTTGAGGACGACGTTCTCGCGCGCCGTCAGCTCGACGTTGAAGCCGACGCCGAGCTCGATGAAGGGGGCGAGCCGCCCGGCCATACGGATCGTCCCCGCGTCTGCCCTGTAGATGCTGGCGAGCAGCTTCAGCAGCGTGCTCTTGCCCGACCCGTTGCGACCGACGATGCCGAAGAACTCGCCCTGGCGGACCTCGAAGGAGACGCCGTCGAGGGCGCGCAGCTCGCGGTAGTCGCGCGATGAGAACGGCCTCACCATCCGCTCTTTGAGCGAGTCGACACGGTGGGTGGGGATGCGGAAGGCCTTCTCCAGGCCGCGGGCCTCGATCGAGAGCGGCGTGTCGGTTGCCAGCGGTTGAGGCCCCTCGACCTGTGGGGCGCTGGTGGCGTTCTCGGACGGCATCGGCGTGCGCGAACGCTAATGGTTGCGTCTGCCGGCGACCAGCTGTCAGGCTCCCGGCCGTGGGTGAGCCCCGATCCGTCGCCGTAGCGATCCCGAGCTGGAACACGATCGAGTTCCTGCCCGCCTGCCTGGAGTCGCTCACCGAGCAGGGCGTCGCGGTCGAGACTTTGGTCGTCGACAACGGCTCCAGCGATGGCTCCGTGGACTATCTGGAGGAGGCGGGTATCCCGCACGTAGCCTTGCCGGAGAACGTCGGCTTCGCCGCCGCGGTCAACCTCGCCGCCGCGCGCACGACGGCGGCCGAGATCATGGTGCTGAACGCCGACACTGCGCTTGAGCCCGGCTGCCTGGGGACGCTGCTCGACGCGCTGGGGGCCGATCCAGCCCTGGGCGGTGTGCAGCCGCGCATCCTCCAATTCGAGGACGACCCCGGGGCGCTCCGTTCGGTCGAGTCGGCCCGTCTCTACAGCGCCGGCCAGGCGCTGACCCGCGACGGCCGTGCATACGAGCTGGGGATGGGGGAGGCGCAGGGCTCGTGGAGCGGCGAGCGGCGCGAGGTGTTCGGCGTCTGCGGCGCCGCCTGCCTGCTGCGCCGCGAGCTGTTCGCCGAGCTCGGCGGCTACGACGAGTCCTATTTCGCCTTCTACGAGGACGTCGACCTCAACGTGCGCGCAGGGATCGCCGGCTGGCACTTCGGGTACGTGCCCGAGGCGGTCGTCTGGCACGCCGGCAACGCGTCCTGGAACGCGGGTTTCGCACGCCCGGCCGCCGACAACGCCCGCCTGGTGGGGCGCAACCGGCTCGCCACGCAGATCAAGTTCATGCCGGCGGGCGCCGCTCCACGGA
>JBAREU010000153.1:0-3437 GCA_049796515.1 Solirubrobacterales bacterium | reverse complement strand
GCCAGCTGGACTGCTTCACGCCGGAACTCCGGCGGGTATGGGGGCTTGATGGGTGGCATCGACTCCTCCTTGCCTGAGTCTTTCGACCCAAGCGGTCAGGTGTCGTCGAAACCGGGGGAAGACCAGTTGTCATCAGATGCTCTGAGCCAGATGCGACGAATTTCGGCCACCTTCAAGAGGTAGCAGAGGGTCTAACGCATGACCGCGTGACTATTAAAGCGACCCAAGAGACCTTTGAGGAGGTCGCCCAGAAATTTCTTGACTACGCCCGTAAGCCGGGGCGGCCAGATCCGACGTTCGTCATGGTGGATCCCTATGGGGTAAAGGGCGTCAAGCTAGAGACCCTTCGGCAGATGTTGGCATTCGATCGCGTTGAGGTCCTACTGACCTTTATGGTCCGCGATCCCTCCCGCTTTCTCAAAGAAGGTAACTACGCTGCGCCCCTTACTGCCCTTTTCGGAGGAACCGCCTGGAAAGACTGCGAGGATGCCGAAGACCGGCCTGCATGTCTAATGCGCCGCTTCCGTGAGATCGTCGTCCCTGACGTGGCGAAGTATGTCCTGCCGTTTACGGTCTATGAGGATGAGAGAAAGACCGTCCTCTACTACTTGGTGCACCTCACGAATAACGACTTGGGGATGCGCGAAATGAAGAAGGCGATGGTCAAGAAGCACGGCGAGATGACCTTTTACCCGATCACGCTCCGACCCGAGGACCAGTTTTCGCTGGATGTGGACGAGGAGGCTCCATATCCCTCCCTCCAAGCGCACTTGCACGACCGATATGCCGGCCAGGCAATGACGTTCAAAGAGTTGTTGAACCTCGACTATCCCGTAGGGCATTCGTGGCTAGAAGGGGAATATAAGCGCGCTCTGAAAGCGATGGCGAACGGGAAGATCCCTCAGGTCTCAATTGACCGCAAAGGTCGGAAGACGACAACCGGACGCGAGCCGACTGGTCTAGAGCTTTCGGATTTGGTCACCTTTTCTGCGTAGCTAGAGCCCTCCGGTTGACGCGAGTGCCTGGAGAATTTCGGCTTCACAGCGTCATGCAAATGGCCTTGTGCTGTCATCCGATAGTCGCACGCACCTTCTGAAAGCTCCCGCCAACCGCATGCGTATACCGAGCCAGCATGGTCTCGACGCGGTGGCCGACGACCTCGGCCAAGTCGGCGTCGTTGATGCCCTCCGCCCGTAGGTGCGTCACGTAACTGTGGCGGCACTCGCGGGGGCGGATGTCCAGAGCAGAGGCTTCTTGGGTGGGTTTCCAGAGGTCGCGATAGAAGGTGCGCTCGCGCCACAGGCGGCCGCGTGGAGTTGGGAAGAGGAGCTGGCAGTCGGGGCCGTTGAGGTTGATCTGGGCTTCGAGCATCCAGGCGAGGGTTGCTGGGACCGGGACAACGCGGCCGGCGTCGGGCTCGCCGTGGTCGTTCTTCGTTCCCTCGAGGATCCGGCCCTCGTGGGCGGTGCGTCGAACTTGGAGTGTCTCGCCGTCGAAGTCTTCGCGGCGCAGGGGCAGGACCTCCCCCAGCCTCAAGCCGGTATCGGTGAAGACGCGGACCATTGCCTCATAGCGGCCGGCTGTCTTGGCGAAGCGGTGCATCTCCTCGAAGGTGAAGACGCGGATCGGGCGCGGCTTCTTTCTTGCCCTTGGGTCGTTGGCGCGGATGCGGATGCCCTTGAAGGGGTTGAGGTCGCAGACTTCGTCGGTGATTGCGTCCTCGGCCATTGCCGAGAGCGCGCGGAGGATGCCGACGGCGCCGGTGGTGGCGCGACCTTCGTTCCTGAGCATGTGGTCAACCAGGGCGAGGGTGTGGCGGCGGCGCAGCTCGTGCAGCGGCCAGTCCTTGAGCGGGATTCCCTCGACCTCCACGTCGAGGACTCGGCCGATTCGGTGGTCGTACGTGGCGTTGGTGCGTTCGGCACGTGGATGACGTTCGGTCCAGGTGGCGGCGTAGTCACCGAGGGTGTCGGGGCGGTCGCTGATCCCGTATGCCTCGTCGATCGCACGCTGAGCATCCGCTTTGCGGGCGAAGGTGCCCTTGCCCCTGTTCCAGGTCGGCTTGGCTAAACGACGTTTGCCGTCTCGGCCGGTGTATCGGGCCGTCCACACGATCTCGCCGGAGGGATTGCGCCGCTTGGTCGGCGACTCGCGATGCCTCATGGTCCTTCCTCCCTGCGAACTTCCAGGAAGGCATCGACATCGGCCGGGTCGATCCGCCTGGCCGCGCCGAGCTTGTAGGAAGGCAACTCCCCTCGCCTGATCCAGTTGCGGATCGTCCGGTCGGAGACCGAGAGGTAGACGGCCAACGTGCGCTCGGTGAAGAAGGTCGGATCTGAGGGCGTTTTCTTCTCCATGCCCCCTCTGTCGCTCGAACTGGTGAAATGCGTCGCCCGGATCGCAGAAAGACCTAATTTGAGGTAGGCCAGAGACCGAAGGTCAAGAGAGTCCGGGCGGCCATACGCGCGGCCGTTCGCACGGCGAAGCCGTGCCACAATCGGCCGCCGGCCGCCCGGTCGAAATGAGCCTCGATTTGCTTCGCGACCTTGTGGATCAAGAAGGTGCGGCCCAGGCGTCGAACCGGAGGGTTCCCAGTGTGTCGTGTGTTCGGGGTTGGTGCTTTGGAGGGGCTGAAGTAGCTGTTTGGTTGGAGCTACTGCGAGTCGTGGGCTGACTCCGAGAACACATGGGTCTTTTGCTTGCTCGGATTTGGTCCTGGGCTCTGTCGCATTCTGGTTTTGTCTTTGGGCTTCGGGTCGATGTGACCAACTTGGCCTGCTCATTCCTTCGTCGTCTCGTCAACGTGCGTCTCCGGCTGCGAGAACGTGAACGCTCCGGCCTCGACCAATTCCGGGCGTCCAGACGATGCCGGCGATAAGGACATTGGGAGGCAGCGCCAGGGCCGCCGCGAGCTTGACGATGGTGTCGATCCGCGGAACGCGAGCGCCACGCTCCAGCAGGCCGATCTCGGTCCGGTGAAGTGAGGCGCGAGCGCCGAGCTGTTCCTGGCTAAGCCCGGCTTGCTTACGGAGTCGACGCAGGTTGGCGCCGAAGTGCTTGGCGACCTCCAGCGACACGCCCATCACTCTGCCTCCAGGCGGGCGAAATAGAGCGCGGCGCGGGTAGGGGCGGCCAACCCGTTGCGGCAGCGTAGGAGACCTGCGCCATCCAGTTCCCGGATGGCACGCTCGACGGCGTCGCTACTGCTGAAGCCGCCTGGATGGGCGTTCAGCGCCCGCGCGACCTCCGGAATCGTCAACTGAGACGGATGTTCTTCGAGGAGAAAGGCCAAGACGGCTCGCTCGGTCTTGGCGTCCTCGTCGTTGGGATGGCGCTCAGCGCAATCCGTAGGGTTGTCGCAGGACATGGGAGCTCATACCTCCTGTGTCTCAGACGGCCCGTCGTGTTTGCGCACGGCGGGCCGTCGCTCTTGTGGT
>JBAREU010000152.1:0-2401 GCA_049796515.1 Solirubrobacterales bacterium | reverse complement strand
GGTCTGGGTGCAACGCGAGGGCGGCAAATGGCACTCGCTGTGCGAGCGCGACGGCGTCTACCGCCTCGTCGACGACCAAGGCGAGCTGGTCGGCCCGAGCGCGGTTCGCACGATCGAGGACCACGGCTACGTCAAGCGCAGCGGCGCGACCTCGAAGGACGAGACGTCCGACCTCTACCTGCACGAGACGCTCGTGCGCTGGACGGGTTGGAGCCTGGTCGCGCCGCTGCCCGGCAAGACGGTCATTCCAGTGCACGGCACGCGGGTCGACCCCGAGACGGAAAAAACGGTGCCGACGCAGGGCGAGGTTGAGAGCGCCACGGTCTCGAACGCCGCGCCGGGCTTCCGGCTCGAGACTCGCTTCTCGCCGCTGAAGAAGAGCCTGCCGCGGCTTCGCTTCGGCGACAGCTACCGCTTCGCGATGGCCTGGGTCGACCTCGCCGGCCAGCCGATCGCGCAGCTCGAGGAAGGCCCCGGCGAGCTGGGTGCCGATGCCGGCGTCAGCGAGTCGATCGTGTTCCGTCGCTTCGAGCCGCTGGCCCCGCCCTCGGTGTTGCCGCTCGGCGCCTTCACGTTGGGCGGCTCGCTCGAGCGCCTCGTCGTCCGCAGCGATTACAACCGCAGCCCCGCCGAATGGCTCGCCAGCCCCGGCGTGGGTCCGGGTCTCGACGAGCACGACGAGCGGCGGCTGTTCGCGCCGAAGACGAGCCAGCAGATGGCCGAGCTACACGGCCACTTCGATTACGCGCTCGGCCCGAACGGCGACCACGCCGCCGGGTTCGCACTCGGCGTGCGCGAGAAAGGCAAGTTCGAGGACCCGGCGGTCCTTCCGTTCGGCACACCCGACACCGAAGCGGACGGCACCGTCGTCAACCGCCATCCCGACGCGGTCTTGGTTGCCCCCTACCTCCCCGACCCGATCGCCGCCGGGATCGCGCTGCGGGACGTGCCGAACCTGACGCAGGCGAGCGACCTGAGCGGCGACTCGCTCGACGTGGTGACTGTTCCCGGCCTCGAGCGCCCAGTGCTGCACATCCCCTTCGTCCCCGACAAGTGGCCGGACTTCGAGAGCGTGCGAGTTCGCGTCGTCGGCTCGGACCCCAACGCCGGCCCACACTGGAACGCGGAAAAGCGCCTGCTGACGATCCACCTCCCCAAGGGCGCGGAGGCCGAGGTGCGCTACAGCTGCTACCTCGACCGGGAAGACCTCACAAGGAAGATGGGTGCCTGGGACTGGCTCGACGACGAGGACCTACCCAGCGACGTTCGCCAGCAGGCGGAGAACAGCGTTCACTGGCTGATCGCCCCGTGGCGGACGCTGACGCTGGTGCACGCGGTGCAGCACCCGCTGGACGAACCGAAGCTCGGGAAAGACGCGGTCGCCAAGCGCGAAGCGGGTGAGACGGTGGCGACGATCGAGGGCACGGCGACCGTCGACGGCGCCAGCACCGACCGCGTCGATCTCGAGGCCAAATGGGAGGACTGGCGGGACGACGATCTCGAAGCCCCGGAATTCGTCAAAGAAGCGCACGAGGCTGTGGTCGGCCACTGGACCCACGACCCCAGCGTCCCGATGCCGACCCCGCCCGATCCCGGCGTCCCGATGCCGCCCCAGCGTCAGGAGTTCGGCGACACCCGGCACCGGCGGGTCTTCTACTCGCTGCGCGCGACGAGCCGCTTTCGGGAGTACTTGCCCGCCACCATCAAACCCGACGAACTGTCCCGGCCGGGGCCGGCCGAGGAGGTCAGCGTCCCCGCCTCCGCGCCGCCGGATCCGCCGCGCATCTCCTATGCCGTGCCGGCCTTCGGCTGGCGCCGCGACGAGGGGCCGTCCGGCGACGCCGTGCTGGCCGTGGGCAAGACCCTGCGGCGTACGCGCCTGGGCGGCGGCCTGCGCGTCTTCCTCGAGCGCCCCTGGTACTCCTCGGGTGAGGGCGAGCGGTTGGCCGTGGTCCTCAAGGACGAAGACGATCTCCCACCGGCGCTGCAGTCGCGCGTCGGGATCGACCCGACCGTCGGCGAGTCGGTGTGGCCGGAGGATTTCGAGTTGACGCCAGCGGTGTTCACGGGGGCGGACACGGCGCAAGGGGTGCCGCTCTCCGAGCGCCCGACGCAGGTCGCGATCGCCAGTTTCGAGCCGCACTACGACAAAGGCCGTCGGCTGTGGGCGTGCGACGTCACGCTCGACATGGCTGCCCTGCCCTGGGGCGAGTGGCCGTTCATCCGCCTTGCCCTCGCCCGCCACCAGCCCGACGCCGTCGCGGGCTGTCACCTTTCAAAGGTCGTGCCGGCCCAGTGGGCACAGCTCGCGCCCGACCGCCACCTCGTCGTCAAACGCACCGCCGCGAACCAGGTGAACGTCGAGCTGCGCGGCCGCGGTCGGTTGGCGCCCACGGCCAAC
>JBAREU010000151.1:0-2512 GCA_049796515.1 Solirubrobacterales bacterium | reverse complement strand
GACCAGGTCGAGCCAGAGCGCCGTGTCGCCGACGCTGCGGCTGACGCAGTTGTAGACCGAGAGCCCGTTCCAGTGCTGCAGGTCGGGAGCGAGCGAGACGCGACCACGCTGCGGTTTCAGTCCGACCAAGCCGCAGGAGGCGGCCGGTATGCGGATCGAACCGGCGCCGTCGGTGGCGAGGGCGATCGGCACCAGGCCCGCGGCGACCGCGGTCGCGCTGCCCCCGCTCGAACCGCCGGAGGTGCGCTGCGGATCCCAGGGATTGCGCGTCACCCCCCAGGTCGCCGTCTCGGTGAAGCCACAGATCGCCAGCTCGGGCAGCGTCGTCTTGCCGATGACGATCGCCCCGGCCTCGCGCAGGCGGCGCACAATCTCGCTGTCCGCCTTGGCGGGCTCGTCGAAGCCGTCGGTGCCGTAGGTAGTCACGTCCCCGGCGAGGTCGACGCAGTCCTTGATCGCGATCGGCACGCCGAGCAGCGGCCGCTCGTCCCCTCCCTTCAGCCGCGCCTCGGCCTGATCGGCCTCGAGCAGCGCCCGTTCGGAGAACACCGTGCGGAAGCTGTTGAGTTGGGGGTCGAGCCGCGCGATCCGGTCGAAGTAGAGCCGCACCAGCTCGCTCGGCGAGACCTCCCCCGCCCGCACCATCTCCGCCTGCCTCGCCGCTCCGGCGAAGGCGATCTCCGCGCTCATGGCGAGAAGGGTATAGGCCTGAGACAGGCTCTTAGGCCTTGGCGGGCTCGGGCTCGGGCTTGCCGCCCTCGAAGCTGAGGCGGGGCAACAGGCGGTCGAGCCAGGAGGGCATCCACCAGTTCCACTCGCCCATCAGCTTCATCGCCGCCGGCACCAGGATCAGGCGGACCAGGGTCGCGTCGAGGGCGATCGCGACGGCGGCGCCCAGGCCGAGCTCCTTGATCGACGGCACGCCGGTGAGGACGAAAACGGCGAAGACGCAGCTCATTATCAGCGCCGCCGAGGAGATCGTGCGGGCGCTCGAGGCGAGTCCTTCGGCGACGGCGCGCTCGTTGTCGCCGTGCTCGAGGTAGCGCTCGCGGATGCGCGACATGAGGAAGACCTCGTAGTCCATCGAGAGGCCGAAGACGATGGCGAAGATCAGCGGCACGTTGATCGTGTCGAGCGCGCCGAGGCTTTCGAAGCCGAGCACGCTGTCGAGCCAGCCCCACTGGAAGACCGCGACGAGGACGCCGAAGGCCGCCCCGATAGAGAGCAGGTTCATCAGCACCGCCTTCAGCGGCAGCAGCAGCGAGCGCAGCATCACCATCAGGACGAGGAAGCTGAGCGCGAGGACGAAGCCGACGATCTTCCAGAGAGAGCCGGAGATCTGCGCGCGGGCGTCGTCGGTGCGGGCAGTCTCGCCACCGACGTCGACGCTGGCGACGGCGGCCAGGCCGCTTGCCGGCACGACCGAGTCGCGCAGGCGCGTGACGAGTGCCGAGGCGGCCTCCGAGTCACTGGGCGCGGTCGAGGTTGCCTCGATCAGGGCGCTGTCACCAGCGTAGACAGGCGGCGCGACCGCGCTGATACCAGGCTCCGCCTTCAGCTCCCCGGCGAAGCCCGCGACCGCGGCGCGATCGACGGTGCCGGAGAAGGAGGCGACGATCTGCACCGGGTCGGCGCCGCCGCCGAGTTGCTCGGCGACGAGCTCATTGCCGACGCGCACGTCGCTGTCCTTGGGAAACTGCTGGATCGCGTTGGTCCCCGTCTCGGTCGAGAGGATCGGCGTGGCGAGGAAGAGGAGGATGCCCGCCGAGAAGGCGATCGCGACCCAGGGGCGAGCCATGACGCGGCGAGCCCACCTGTCCCAGAAACCGGGCCCACCGGTATCGCCGCTGGCGGCGGCGGCGACGGCAGGCCGCGGACGCCGGAAGACCGTGTATTTGAAGAAGCGCAGAACGCGGGCGACGACGCCTCCCGGCATCACCCGGTCGCCGAGCATCGCGATCAGCGCCGGCAGCAGGGTGGTCGCGGTGAGGATCGAGACGGCGACGACGGTCATCGCGCCGAGCGCCATCGAGCGCAATGCCTGGTTGTCGACCATCCAGAGGCCGGCCAGCGAGACGATCACGGCGATCCCGGAGAAGGCGACCGCGAGTCCCGACGTGGCCAACGCCTCGGCACGCGCTTCGTCGCAGTCGCGACCGGCCCGTCGCTCCTCGCGGTAGCGGGCGAGGATGAAGAGCGAGTAGTCGACGGCGACGCCGATCCCGATCATCGAGGCCATGTTGGTGACGAAGACCGAGGTCGACATCTGCAGCGAGAGGAAGTAGATCAGCGCCCCGGTGACGATCACGCTGACGAACCCCAGCGTCAACGGCAGGGCGGCGGCGGCGAGCGAGCCGAAGACGATGAGCAGGATCAGGGCAACGATCGGGAAGCCGCTCGCCTCAGCTTTGGCGAGGTCTTCCTTGGAGAGCTCCTGCATGCCCGCCCAGACGGTTGCCTGCCCAGCCAGGTACGGGGTAACGCCGCCCTGGGCGGCGCCGGGATCGAGCCC
>JBAREU010000150.1:0-15610 GCA_049796515.1 Solirubrobacterales bacterium | reverse complement strand
CAGCGGTCGCGCCGCTGATTGGCCTCGCCGCCGCGCTCGGCGTCCTCACCGGCTCCTCCGCCGTCCTAGCGGTGTTGACGATGGGGCTGATCGGAGCGGCAGCGGGCTACTGCTTCTCCGTCTCCCTGCGACTGGCAATCGCCGGTCTTTCGGTCGCGCTCTCGCTGCTGATCACGCAGGGCCTCCCGCTGGAGCCCTCGGACGCGCTCCCCGCCCTCCTCCTCGCGACTGCGGGAGGTCTGCTCCAGGCTGCCTTCTCGCTCTGCGTCTACGCCGTCGAGGGGACGTGCCGTCGGAGAAGGGTCCACATGCGCCCCGGAGCGACGGCACGCCCGTCCGCCGAGGCAGTCTGGGACTGGCGGGGCGGGCTTGGCGATCTGGCCTCCAACCTGACCCTACGGTCGACCAGCGCCCGCCACGCGCTGCGGTTCGGCGCCGCACTGGCTACCGGCGTCGCCGCCTACTGGCTGCTCGGGATGGAGGAGCACGGCTTCTGGATTCCGCTGACGATCCTCTTCGTCATGCGTCCCGAGGAGGACGAGACCTTCCGCCGGTTGATCCTGCGGGCGATCGGTACCGCGGCCGGGTTGGTGATCGCGACGGCGCTCTCGGAGTGGCTGCAGGGCGACGGGATCGCCCTGGCATTGGCTCTCGCTGTGGCAACCGCCTTCGCCTACGGCCTGCTCACGGTCCAGTACGCTTTGTTTACGGCGGCGATCACCGTCTACGCGGTCTTGCTCGCTGATTCCCTAGGCGAGCCCGCGTTGCGCGCGGCCGGGCAGCGGGCCGGCGCCACCGCCCTCGGCATCGTGATCGCCGCCGCTGCATTCCTCATCTGGTCGAACCCTGGGGAGGAAGAGGTGCCGCTGGCGCCATCGGGCCCAGCCCGGTAGATTTCTTGGCTAGCCAGCCAAACGCCGCGCGGAGGCGGCGCGACCACAGGAGCAGACTTTGAGCAACCGCACGTTCGTGATCGGGGTCGGGATGACCAAGTTCGAGAAGCCCGGGACCAAGGAGGGCGACTATCCGGATTGGGCCAAGGAGGCGGGGGAGAAGGCGCTCACCGACGCCGGCATTCCCTACGAGGACATCGAGCAGGCCTACGCCGGCTACTGCTACGGCGACTCCACCTACGGCCAGCGGGCGCTCTACCAGCTCGGCCTCACCGGCATCCCGGTGGTCAACGTCAACAACAACTGCTCGACCGGCTCCTCGGCCCTGTTCCTCGCCCGCCAGGCGGTCAAGGGCGGCCTCGTCGATTGCGCTATGGCGGTCGGCTTCGAGAAAATGGAGAAGGGCTCGCTCGGCGTCAAGTACACCGACCGCACCAACGCGCTCGACAAACACGCGATGCGGATGTTCGAGATCCGCGAACCGGAGCAGTCGCCGCCGGCGCCGCAGATGTTCGGTAACGCCGGCCGCGACCACATGGAGAAGTACGGCTCCAACCCCGACCATTACGCCTGGATTGGCTGGAAGAACCACAAGCACTCGGTCAACAACCCCTACGCCCAGTTCCAGGACGAGTACACGATCGAGGACATCAAGGCGGCGAAAATGATCCACGATCCACTGACTAAGCTGCAGTGCTCACCGACCTCCGACGGCTCGGCCTGCGCGATCGTCGCCTCCGAGCGCTACGTCGAAGAGCACGACCTCGGTGGCCAGGCGATCGAGATCGCCGGCCAGTCGATGATCACCGACCTCAGCTCGACTTTCGCCGAGGACACCGACTGCATGAAGATCGTCGGCTCCGACATGTCGAAGACCGCCGCCGAGAAGGCCTACGCGGAAGCGGGGGTCAGCCCGGACGAGGTCGACGTCTGCGAGCTGCACGACTGCTTCAGCGCCAACGAGCTCATCACCTACGAAGCGCTCGGCTTTGCGGCGGAGGGTGAGGGGCACAAGCTGGTCGAGGAGGAAGCGACCACCTACGGCGGCAAGGTCGTCGTCAACCCCTCCGGTGGGCTGATCTCCAAGGGCCACCCGCTCGGTGCGACCGGGCTGGCGCAGTGCTCGGAGCTGACCTGGCAGCTGCGGGGGGAAGCCGACAAGCGACAGGTCGAGGGCGCCAAGACCGCCTTGCAGCACAACATCGGCCTCGGCGGCGCCGCCGTGGTCACCGTCTACAAGCCGGCGGCCTAGGAGCCGCCCGGAAGAGGAGGGCACGATGGCGAAGGAGCGACGCTCACTCAGCGGCAAGGTCGTGGCGATCACCGGCGGTGCCCGGGGGATCGGCAAGGCGACGGCGACGGCGCTGGTCCGCAAGGGCTGTCGCGTCGCGATCGGCGACCTCGACCTGGCGCTCGCCGAGCAGACCGCGGCGGAGCTGGGCGGCGGCACGCTCGCCGTTGCCCTCGACGTCACCGACCGTACGTCCTTCGCCGCCTTCCTCGATCAGGCGGAGCGCGAGCTCGGCCCGCTCGACGTCGTCGTCAACAACGCCGGGATCATGCCGGTGACGCCGTTCGTGGAGGAGAGCGAGGAGTCGATCCGTCGCCAGGTGGACATAAACCTGCACGGCGTCATCACCGGCACTCAGATGGCGATCGAGCGAATGCACCCCCGAGGCGGCGGCCACATCGTCAACATCGCTTCGCAGGCAGGCAAGGGCGGGGTTCCTGGCATCGCCACCTACTCGGCGACCAAGCACGCCGTCGTCGGTCTCAGCGAGGCGGTGCGGACGGAGCTGCGCGGCAGTGGGGTGGAGGTCTCCTGCGTAATGCCGACCGTGGTCAACACCGAGCTGACGGCGGGAGTGGGGCAACGCCTGGTCAAGCCGGTGGAGGCGGCGGATGTAGCCAACGCGATCGTCGACGCGCTCGAAGTGCCGCGGTTCGATGTCTGGATACCACGCTTCAACGGCGGCCTCTTCAAGTTCATCGCCCTACTGCCGCGCACCTGGCGCGAGGCACTCGGCCGCTTCATGAAGGTCGACAAGCTGATGACCGAAGTCGACCACGGCGCCCGCCGCGCCTACGAGGACCGCGCCGCCCACAGCGAGCCCGGCCTCGAATCCGAAGACGAGGCCGAACCGGCCGCGCAGCGCGACGCCGCCTGAGGGAGATGGAAGCATTTGGGGGTCCATAGCCCCCCAAATGCTTCACTGAAGGACATGGGGCGGATCTACGACGCGACCTGGGGGCGGATCTTCTCCGCCATCTATGACCCGCTGCTGAAAAGCACCGAGGACGCCGGGCTGCGCGAGCGGCGGCGCGAGGTTCTGGCCGGCGCGCGGGGGAAAACGATCGACATCGGCGCCGGCACCGGGGCCAATCTCGGCCTGTTCCCCGACGGCGTGGACGTCGTGATGGCCGAGCCCGACCCGCACATGGCCAAGCGCCTGTGCCGCCACATCGCCGACACCGACGTCGAGCTGGTCGAAGCGGGTGCCGAAAGGCTGCCCTTCGAGGACGCGACGTTCGATACTGCGGTCTTCACCCTCGTCCTCTGCACGGTGCCCAACCCAGCCGCGTCCCTGACCGAGGCCGCGCGCATCCTGAAGCCGGGCGGGCAGCTGCTCTTCGTCGAGCACGTACGCGCCCCCGAGGCCGGCCTGGCCCGCTGGCAGGACCGCTTCGAGACGCCCTGGAAGCTCTTCGCCGACGGCTGCCACTGCAACCGCGACACCGTCGCCAGCATCGAAGCCTCTCCGCTGACCCTCGACTCGGTCGAGCGCGGCGAGTTGCCCAAGTCCCCGCCGATCACCAAACCCCTGGCCTGGGGCAGCGCCTCGCGGACCTAGCCTCGACGCGGATCCAACGCACGATAATGGGACTTATGTCGACTTAGCGTAGGCGGCTCAGCCGGCGGCTTCGACTGCCTCTTCCAGGGCTCCTGCCGAGCCTGGCGTGCCCAGGACTTCCTTGCCGTCGGCCCCCGGGCCGGTCACGACGAACGAAGGCGTGCCGGAGAGTCCAAGTTGCTGGGCTTCCTGACTTTCGCTCTGCACTTCGCTCAGCACGGCTTCGCTCTTGCGATCGCGGTTCCACCTGGCGATGTCGGCAACGCCAGCGCCTTTGGCGACTTCGGTGAGGAACTCGTCGGTCACGTAGCCAGAGGCCTCCAGGCCCTGATTGGCGTAGAAGAGCTCGATGAAGTTCCAGCCGCGTCCCTGCTTGCCCGCGGCGATCGCCGCTGCGGCGGCGGGAACCGATTCCTGGCTGATGATCGTGAAGTTGCGGAACTCGATCTTCGTTTCGCCGCTGCGCACCTTCGAGTCGATCACGGCGGGAATGATCTCTTCCGCGAACCCCTTACAGACCGGGCACTGGAGGTCGCCGAACTCCGACAGCGTCACCTTCGCCCGCGACTCGCCGAGGATCAATCCGTTCTGCGGAATGCCTTTCAGCTCGCGGTTGACCGACGAGACGTCCTCAAGGCTGGTGTCGCCGCCCTCGGTATCGCTCTGGGTTATGACAATCAGCACGGCCACCGCGACGACCGCCAGAAAGGCCGCCGCGCTCGCGATCTGCAACAGGCGTTGACGCCGCCCGTCGTCGCTCACGCGGGCCTCCCCACGTAGCCGACCATGCGGATCGCGTTCAAGCCGAAAAGAATCGTCATCAGCACTGCGCTGGTAACGCACCACTGGCAGATCGCTTCGATCTTGAAGATCTCCAGGTAGGTGAGGAAGACGCTGTAGCCGAAGCCGAACAGGGCGAGGCCGAAGCCGGCCATCCGCGCGGTATCGCCGCGCAGCAGCGCCGTCACGAGCAGCAGAACGTAGCCGGCGATCCCGAACACCGCGATGTTGACCCCAAGCAGATGCGAATAGGAGCTCTTGGCGACCGTCGCGCAGCCGCTGCCGCCGGCGACGCAGATCGGTGCGTCGCCGCCCGCAGCCTCGACCGCGATGTAGATGGCGACGCCGATGCCGAAGGCGGCGACAAACGTCGCGATCATGCGCAGCGTGCCCTCCGCCGGCGTCCGTATCGAGGCTGACATCGCGCGCAGCCTATGGGCTCCGGCTTTGCGCCGAGTAAAGCCTGCGCTAGTGCCGTTTCCAGCCGCCGCCGAAGAGGCGGCCCAACCGACCGGAGCGCGTGTTCGGGACGAACTTCGCGTGCCCCTTCTCGGGCGGCCCCAGCTGCCGCGCCCGCTCTGCATCGAGGGTGAGAACCACCGCTCGCTCCGCCGTGCGGGCGACCTCGGGCGCGTCGGCGAAGCGCAGCACGCCGCCGCTGTCCTCGAAGACCAGGCCGTCGAAGATGTGCTCGCGGTGGTTGTCGAGGACGGCCTGGACCCGACCGACCTCGACACCGTCGGAGCTGTAGATCGGCGTTCCCGGCTGAACCGCCGAGTAATGGATCGCGTGGCCCTCGTCGAGCCCTTCGTCGCTGCCTGGCACGTCGTTCATTCTTGCGCCTCGACGACTTCGGCGCAGAAGGCGGCGACCTCGCGCGAGAGCCTGCCGCCCTGCCAGGCCAGCGGCGACTCACCCTTCTCCTCGCCCGTCAGCCGCGCCATCGGCAAGCGTTCCGCGTAGGCCTCGGCGACGTGGCGGGGGTGGCCAGGATCGGCGGCGTCATGGCTGGCGACGACGAGCGCCGGTACCTCCAGCGACTCCAGCTCATCCATCGACTCGAACGGCCGCGAGCGAGGAACCTGGCGCAGCGCCGCGACGACAGCGTCCAGGTGGCGGTGCTGGAGCATCCGCTCGCGGGTGAAGCGCAGGACCGAGTCTCGCCAGGCCGGGTCGCTCCTCTGCTCGCGGTCGATGTAGGCGACGAAGCCGTCGACGCCGCCTTGCTCGAGCGCGGCGGCGAGACCGTCCCAGTATGCGAGCGTTTCAGCGGAGATCTCACCCCTGTAGACCGGCCCGATGACGACGAGGCCGCTGAGGCGTGCGGGATGACGCAGCGCGTAAGCAACCGCGGTATGAGCGCCCATCGAGTGACCGGCCAGGACGAACGGCTCTTCCCCCACCGTCATGGCAAGTACCCCATCGAGGTCGGCGACCAGCTCCGGGTATCCATAACCCTGGCCGTCGGGTGCGGGATCGGACTCGCCGTGCCCGCGAGCGTCGTAGGAAACGACGACGTGCCCGGCGCGCTCCAGCGCCCGCGATCCGTGCACGACGTAGCGGCGCGTCGCCGTAATCCCGTGGCAGAGGACGATTGGCATCCCCTCCCCCGTCATCTCGCCGCGAATTACCGGCGCTCGGCCGGCAGCGAACTGCCGCGGCTCAGCGTGCATCAGGCCAAAGCAGCGACGGCCTGCTCAAGATCATCGACCGTCTGGAAGGTCGAGCCAGTCCTCGACACGTGCCGGTAGCGAACGATCCCCTTGCCGTCGATGACGAAGATCGAACGCATGATGTAGCGGCCACCGGGCACATCCTCGAGCTCGGTGAAGCGAGCCAACGGACCGAGCCAGGCGGTCACCCCGTAGCGCTTGCTTACCGCCAGGTCCTCGTCGGCGAGGAGCGGCACGTTGAGGCTCTGCTCCTGTACCCAGTGCTCGTGCGAGCCGACCGACTGCGGAGAGATGCCGAGCACCTCGGCATCGAGCTGGTCGATGCGGTCGCCGTTGTCGCGATAAGAGCAGAATTGCGCGGTGCAGACCGTCGTCTGGTCCCCTGGATAGAAGGCAAGTACAACGTTCTTGCCGCGGTAGTCGGAGAGCTTGTAGGTCTTCTCACCCGTCCCGGGCAGCTCGAAGTCGGGTGCCGGCTCTCCCACGTCGACCTTCGCCATGCGCGGAGCTTAGAGCAGGGGTGGCGGTAGGTTTCGCGCATGGGTGATTTTCCCCAAGTGGATGGCGTCAGCCATCGCACCGTGCAAGCGCGCGGGCTCAGCTTCCACGTCGCCGAAGCGGGATCGGGCGAGGACGTCGTCCTCTGCTTGCACGGGTGGCCTCAGCACTGGTACGAGTGGCGCCACCTGCTGCCCGCCCTGTCGGACCGACACCGCGTCCTCGCCCTCGACCTGCGCGGCTTCGGCTGGTCTGAGGCACCGCGGCGCGGCTACGAGAAGGAGAATCTCGCCGACGACGTTCTCGCCGTCCTCGACGCGCTCGGGATCGAGCGGGTGAAGCTGGTCGGCCACGATTGGGGCGGCTGGATCGGCTTCCTGCTCTGCCTCAAGGCGCCGCAGCGGTTCGAGCGGTACCTGGCACTAAACATCCTCCACCCCTGGCTGGGTGGCGTGCGCTCGCTGCTGCCCTACAGTTGGCGCTTCACCTACCAGCTCGTGATCATGACGCCGGTCATCGGCTACCAGCTGCATCGCCGGCGCAGCATCGCGCCGCGTACGTTCTTCTCCGCCGCGACCGTGCGCGACGTCTGGGACGAGGAGACGCTGCGCATCTTCACCGACAATTTGGCCGAGCCGGCGCGGGCCCGCGCGGCCGTGCAGATGTACCGCGTCTTTCAGCTGAGGGAGATCTGGCCCATCCTCCGCGGCCGCTACGCAAATACGCGCATGACGGTGCCCACCAGACTCGTGTTCGGCACCGGCGATCCGGTGCTACGCCCGGAGCTGCTCGCCGGCTACGAGCGGCACGCGGACGAGATGATCGTCGAGCTGGTCCCCGACTGCGGCCATTTCATCGCCGACGAGCGCCCGGACGTGGTCGAGAAGCACGCCCGCGAGTTCTTCGCAGGCGCTTAGCCTTTCTCGATCGAGATCTTCTCGATCAGGACGGTCTGTTTCGGTTTTTCGGCCGGCGTGCCGAGCTTGCCGATCCGTTCGACCACGTCGAAGCCCTTGTCGACTCTGCCCACCAGGGCGTATTCCGGCGGCAGGCCGGCGTCGGCCGAGAGGACGACGAAGAACTGGCTCCCCGACCGACCGGGGGGCTCGGCCGAGCTTTTCGCCATCGCGACGACCCCTTTGGTGTAGGCGAGGTTCGCGGGCGGCTTCTCGTCGACGCTGTAGCCGGGGCCGCCGGTGCCGGTGCCGAACGGGTCGCCCCCCTGGATCACGAAGCCCGGTGCGACCCGGTGGAACGTCAACCCGTCGTAGAAGCCCCTTTGGGAGAGGACGACGAAGGAGTTGACGGTCTTCGGCGCGCGCTGGGAATCGAGCGCGATCTCAAAGCTGCCGCAACTGGTCTCGACCACGGCGGTCACCTTCTCCCCCTTCGCCACGATCTGCTTGGGCGCAGCAGGGAAGCTGATTCCCTTCGGTTTTGGCGCCTTGACCTGCTCACAGCCGCCGGCGCTCGCCGCGGTGGTCGAATCGTCGTCCCCGCCGCTGCGCCCGATCAGGATCGCGGCGACGACGCCAACGGCGATCAGCGCGAAGACCGCCAGCGCGATCCACTTGCCCCTGTCCTGAGACCCCTCCATCGCGCGAGATCCTAGATGATCGGTCGATGGTTTCGCCGTCGCTCGCCGCGCTTGCCACCGCTGTCCTCAACGTGCCCGAGAAGCCGGAGCGTGTGCTCGAAATCGACTGCGGTCGCGGCGACGGCGTCCTCTTTCTCGCCCGCGAGTTCCCCGCCGCCCGTGTGCGCGGCGTCGACCCCTCGGCGGAGGCGATCCACAAGGCGGTCTCCCGGGTCGGCCTCGACCCGGAAGGTCGGGTCGCGTTCAAGACGGGTAGGGCGCGGGCGCTGCCCTACCCGGACGGGTTCTTCGACCTGGCCGCCCAGCTGGGCGGCGGCCTGCGCCCGGGCGAGATCGCGCGGGTGCTGCGACCCGGAGGTCACCTGGTCCTCGTCGGCGCGTGGAGATGGCTCGATTGGCGTATCCGCAGTCACGGCTTCGAGCCGCTTGCGGGCGGCGAGGTGGAGGGCGAGCGCTTCCATGTCTTTCGCCTCCACGCCGGCGAGGGGGCGCCCGAATAACCTGCCGCCCGGGATGCAACTCGAAGGGATGCCGCTGACGCTGCTGGTCAACCCCTCCTCGGCGCACGGGCGCACCCTGAAGCTGCTGCCGCAGCTCGAGCGTGAGCTGGACGGCCGCCGCATTCCCTTCAGAGTGGAGCGCACGCGCGGGCTGGACGACGGAGTCGAGCGGGCACTGCGCGCCGCCGAGGCGGGCGAGATTCCGGTCGTAGTCAGCGGTGACGGCCTGATCGGGGCGGTCGGCGGCGCCCTCGCCGGCGCCGAGACCCCGCTGGGCATCGTCCCCGGTGGGCGCGGCAACGACCTCGCCCGGGTGCTCGGGATCCCCGGCGAGCCTGAGGCTGCGGTGGCGATGCTCGCCGCCGGACACACTCGCCGGATAGACGTCGGCGAGGTCAACGGACGGCGCTTCCTCGGCATCGTCAGCGTCGGCTTCGACTCCGAAGCGAACCGGCTGGCGAACGAGACCAGTTGGCTGCGCGGCAACCTCGTCTACGCCTATGCCGGGGTGCGCACGCTGCTCGGCTGGAAGCCGGCGCGCTTCACCATCCGCGTCGGCGAGCGGCGCGAGCGCTTCACCGGCTACTCGGTCTCGGTCGCCAACAGCAGGGCGTTCGGCGGCGGCATGTTCATCGCCCCCGACGCCGACCTCGCCGACGGCGAGTTCGACGTCGTCACCGTCGGGGCGGTCGGCAAGCTGCGCTTCCTGGGTAACCTGCCCAAGGTGTTCAAGGGCACCCATGTCGAGGAGGACGAGGTGCAGGTCTTCCGCGCTTCGCGCCTCGAGCTGAGCGCCAGCCGGGACTTCCCGGTCTACGCCGACGGCGAGCACCTGACCGACCTGCCAGCCACGCTGCGCGTGCTGCCCGATGCGCTGAGCGTGATCGTCCCGCCGCAGGCCGGGGAGTGAGCGAGGCGCCGAGCGGGGCCCTGTTCGGGGCAAAGCGCCTCGCCGCCCGCGCGGTCGGAGCCGCCAGTCGGGCCAGCGGGAAAGGCGGCGGTACGACGCTCCCCGGACGGTTGCTGCTCCGCCTCGACCGCCAGGCGATCGCCCGCCTCGGCTCAGTGCTCGACCGCGGCGTCACCCTGATCAGCGCGACCAACGGCAAGACGACGACCGCGGGGATGCTGGCGACGCTGCTCGGCGCCGAGGGACGCACGCCGGTGCATAACCGGGCCGGCTCGAACATGACCTGGGGGATCGCCACGGCGTTGCTCGAGCAGCACGGCCGCGAGGGCTTATTCGAGGTCGATGAGGCCTGGCTGCCGCGCGTAGCGGCCGAGCTCGATCCCTCGCTGGTCGTCCTCGGCAATCTCTTCCGCGACCAGCTCGACCGCTACGGCGAGATCGAGATCCTGGCCGGCGAGTGGGCGAGGATCGTCGCCGAGCGCACCGGTCATACCCGCTTCGCGCTCAACGCCGATGACCCCCTGGTGGCGGATCTTGGGCGCGACGAGGAGGGTGCGCGGCGTGAGGGGATCGTCTATTTCGGCATCGACGACGAGAGCCAGGCGCTGCCCGAGCTCCAGCACGCCTTCGACGCCAAGCACTGCCGCCGTTGCGGCCATCCCTACGCCTACGAGCGCGCCTTCGTCGGCCATCTCGGCCACTACTCCTGCCCTGGCTGCGGCGCCGGCCGGCCACGGCCCGACGTGGCAGCGACCCAGATTGAGCTCCACGGCATGCGCGGCTCCTCGCTCACGATCCGCACCCCCGCCGGCGAGCTGAACGTCGAGCTGCCCCTGCCGGGCCTCTACAACGTCTACAACGCCCTGGCGGCGATCGCCGCGGCACTGGAGCTGGGCATCGCGCCCGAGCGGGTCGCGCCGGCGCTGAGCGAGATGCGCGGCGCCTTTGGCCGGGTCGAGACCGTCGCGGTCGACTCTAAGCAGGTCTCGATCCTGCTGGTCAAGAACCCCGCCGGCACCAACGAGGTCCTGCGCACGTTGAAGCTGGAGGCCGCCGGCGGACGGCTCGACCTCTGGATCGCGCTCAACGACCGCATCGCCGACGGCCGCGACGTTTCCTGGGTCTGGGACGCCGACTTCGAGCTCCTGGCCGGCGCGGTGCACCGCGTCACCTGTGCCGGCACCCGCGCCCCCGAGATGGCGCTGCGGCTGAAGTACGCGGGCTGGCCGGAGGACGCGATCGCAGTCGAGGACAGGATCGAGGCCTCGCTCGACAGAGCCCTGGCCGGCGCGCCCGAGCGCCTCTTCGCCCTGCCCACCTACACGGCGCTGCTCGAGCTGCACAAGGTGCTCTCTTCGCGCGGGTTGACGAAGGAGTTCTGGCGTTGACCGCGCCCGCCCGCGACGCCTCGGTCGTTTGGCACGATGCCGAGTGCGGCAGCTACACGGCCGACCTGCCGCTTTGGGAGGAGCTGGCGAAGGGTGCTGACGGCGCGATCCTCGACTTGGGCTGCGGGACCGGGCGGGTCGCCATCCACCTCGCCCGCCGCGGTCATGGGGTGACCGGGCTCGACGTCGACCCCCTGCTGGTCGCGACCTTCATCGAGCGGGCGAGAGAGCTTCCCGCGCGCGCCGTGGTAGGCGACGCGCGCGACTTCTCGCTCGGGGCGGAGTTCGGCCTGGTGATGGCGCCGATGCAACTGCTGCAGCTCTTCTCGGATCCGCAGGAGCGCCGCTGCTGCCTGGACTGCGTTGCGGTCCACCTGGTTGGCGGGGGGCTTGCTGCGTTTGCCATCGTCGAGTCGATGCCCGCGGCTGTCGATGGTCCTCCCCTCCTTCCCGACACGCGCGAGGTCGAGGGCTGGGTCTACTCGAGCCTGCCGGTCGACGCGCTCGTCGACGATGGGATGATCAGGGTGCGGCGCTTGCGCCAGACGGTCTCGCCCACGGGGGAGCTGGAGGAGGAGCTGCACGAGGTGGGTCTGCGCGAGCTCGAGGCCGCGGTGCTGGAGAGCGAGGCCCGTCAGGCCGGCTTGCGCCCAGCCGGCCGCCGTGCCATTCCCCCCACCGCCGAGCACGTCGGCTCGACCGTCGTCCTGCTTGGCAAGGAGGCCTGATGGAGCTCCGCCTTCTCGCCCTCTACCCAGACCAGATGAACATCTACGCCGACCGCGGCAACATCCTCTTCCTGCGGCGGCGCTGCGAGTGGCGCGGCATCGGCTTCTCCTACGCGGCGGCCGGACCCGGCGACGGGCTCGATCCGGGCGCACACGACCTTCTCTACCTCGGCGGTGGCCAGGACCGCGACCAGCGCGCCGTCGCCGCCGACATGGTCGCGAGCAAGCGCGACGGGCTCTCCGCCGCGGTCGCCGACGGCGCCGTCCTGCTCGCCGTCTGCGGCGGATACCAACTGCTCGGCCACAGCTACCAACTCGGCGAGGAGCGCCTGCCGGGGCTCGGCCTGGCCGACCTGGAGACCGTGCGCGAGCCGGGAAAGCGGCTGATCGGCAACGTCGCGATCGAGGTCGATCTGGGCGACGGCCCGCGGACCGTCGCCGGCTTCGAGAATCACGGTGGCCGCACCTACCTGGGCGATGGGGCCACCCCGCTTGGGCGTGTACTGAAGGGCTTCGGCAACAACGGCGTGGATGGCTTCGAGGGCGTCCATCGCGGCAACCTGATCGGCACCTACCTGCACGGCCCGCTACTGCCTAAGAACGCCTGGCTAGCCGACCACCTGATCGGGCTTGCGCTGGAGCGCCGCTACGGCACCGCTCCCGAGCTCGAGCCGCTCGACGATGAGCTCGAGCTCGCCGCCGAGCATTGCGCGCGGGACGCCGCCCTGCGCAACTGAGTGGCCGAAGGGCGGTTCGGGTAGGAAGTGGAGATGGGACTTGCGCGAATGGCCTGCGTGGCCGTCCTGACGCTGCTCGGGACACTCTTGGCCGCCGCACCAGCCGGGGCGGCCCCAACCTGCGCCGAAGGCCCGCAAACCGTCGGCGAAACCATCCTCGGCACGCCTTGCGACGACACGATCCGCGCTCCTCGCGGTGTGACCACCGTCTTCGGCGAAGGCGGCAACGACGTGCTCTACGGCCAACGTGGCAACGACAGTCTCTTCGGCGGCGAAGGGCACGACCGCCTCTACGGCGGAATCGGCGACGATCATCCGCGAGGCGGCCCCGGCAACGACCTGCTCTCGGGAGGGTTCGGGGGCGACTCACTCGACGGAGAAGGTGGCGACGACGTCGTCCGTGGCGATGCCACGATCGACTCGATCGTCGACAGCGGCGGCGGGATCGACACGCTCAGCTTCGCCACCGGCGTCACGCCCGGCTTCCCCAACGAAGGCCCAGCCGTCGCCTATACGAACTTCCCGAAAAGCGACGGTGAACGCGGCGTGTTCATCGAATTGGCCGGCAACTTTGCCAACAACGGCCTCGCACCCGATGGCGGCGGCGTCGACAAACCGCTCAACGCCGCGACCTTCGGCAGCTTCGAGAAGGTCGTCGGCACGCCGTTCTCCGACATCATCGTCGGCAGCCCGAATGCCGAGGCGATCTACGGCGGAGGTGGCGCCGACGTGATCCTCGGAAAAGGAGGCGGCGACCAGGTCTTCGGCGGAGCCGATGGCGACTACTGCGAAGCAACCGGGGCCACTTCCTCCGCCTGCGAGTTCAGCGGCAGCAATAAAACGGTTGCGCCCCGCGATCCCTCCGGGATCGCTGTCGGCCTGATGACGCCAGCCGGCGCGGCTCCACCCGGGCTCTATGCGACCGGCGGCGGTGCGACGGACAGGGTCATAGCGACCTTTTCCGCCAGCCCGATGCAGGTGACCTTCGAACTGCTGCCCGGCTCCGTCGGTGCCTTCGACACCAGCCCAGCCACGGTGGGCGGCTGCGAACCCCCTGCCGCAGGCAAAGTCGTCTGTCCCCTGACCGCGCCACCCGACTCCATCGTCCTCGCCGGGCTCGGCGGCGACGACACGCTTTCGGTCTCCGGCTTCCAAGCAACGACCTCGGCGATCGTGCTCGGCGGCAGCGATGACGACAGCCTCAGCGGCGACGCAACCGAAGACGCCGTGATCGACGGTGACGGGAACGACTCGGTCAGCGCCGGCGGCGGGGACGACGCCGTGCCCAACAATGAGGGCGACGACGACCTCCACGCCGACGCCGGCGAGGACCTCTTCATCTCCGATTCGGTCTGCGAGGGGGACCTGCTGGACGGCGGCAGCGAGCGAGACAACGCCAACTGGGCGAACTTCGACCTCCCGATCGCGATCGATATGGGGGCACAGATCGCGGGCCTCAGGGGCGGCGACGGCGGTCCGGACTGCGATGCCGACCCCCCCTCCACGCTGCTGGCGATAGAGGATGTCGAGGGGACGAGCCTCGGCGACACGCTGATCGGTGACGCCGGGCCCAACCAGCTGCTGGGACGGCCCGGTGCAGACGCCTATTTCGCCGCCGCCGGCAACGACTCGATCCTTGCCAACTCGGGCGACGCGGACGTGACGATCGACTGCGGCGAAGGCTTCGACACCGCGCAGGTCGATCACCCCGAATATGGCGACCCCGCTCCGATCGGTTGCGAGGCGATCCACGAGCGCGACCCGAACAGCTTCCGGCCGCCGGATACGCCGCCCGACCCCGATCCGGGGTCTCCCACCGGTGAAGCATCCGCGGCCCCCACCCCGCCGGCGGTCAAACCGCCGCGGCGCCAGGCAAGAGATCGGACCCCACCCCGCACCCGCCTCCTGCGCAGGCCGTCGAAGCAAATCTTCGCGGCAGCACAATTGCGACGAGTCGGCTTCGGCTTCAGCTCGAACGAGCCCGGCGCGACCTTCCGTTGCAAGCTCGACCGCGATCGCTTCAGGCCCTGCCGCTCACCGCGCATCTACAGACTCCTGAGGGGCCGCCACACCTTCCGCGTGGCCGCGATCGACAGGGCCGGCAACCGCGATCCCTCCCCTGCCCTCTTCGCCTTTCGAATCCGCCGCCGCTAACGCCCGCTGGACCCGAACCCACCGTCGCCGCGTGCCGACTCCGTGAGGCTCTCGACCTCAACCGGCTCGGCAATTGCGATCGGCGCGACAACCAGCTGCGCAATCCGATCGCCCGGCGTAATCCGAAAGGTCTCCGCCGGATCGGTATTCAGCAACAGCACCCTTACTTCTCCGCGGTATCCAGCATCGATCAGCCCGGGACTGTTGACCAGCGCGATCCCATGATCCCGCGCCAACCCGGACCGCGGCAACACCAACCCGGCGTGCCCCTCCGGAATCTCAACCGCGACCCCAGTTCCAACCCCCCACCTCTCCCCCGGCCCAAGATGAGCCGCCTCACAGGCATACAGATCCAGCCCTGCATCTCCCTCATGCGCTCGGCTGGGTAGCGTGGCCTCGTCTTTCAGTTTGGCGACCCGAAGCTCCACGGCCGCTCACCCTAGTACGTCTAAGCAACGGCGAGATCAGCGAAGCGGTGCAGCTCCGACCGCGGCACCCTTGCGTGCACGAGCACGCCGTCGCCCCGCTCGGTCCGTTCCAAATCCCCAGCCAGCTCGTGCAGCTCGTGCAGCCGCGCCCCTTCGGAGTACGGCACGAGCAGCTCGACCCGAGTCAAGGTGTCCTCGAATGCCTTCTCAACCTGCTCCTTTAGCTCCTCGATCCCCTCACCCGTCAGGGCGGAGACCAGGACCGCATCGGGATGGCGGAGCAGCGCCTCGTCCCGCTCGTCCTCACCGAGCAGATCGGCCTTGTTGAGGACGAGCAGGCGCGGCTTGTCGCCCGCACCGATCTCCTCTAGCACCGCGTCGACCGCCCCCAGATCGATGAGCCGCCGCTCCTCGGGAGCCGCCGCATCGACCACTTGCAGGATCAGATCCGAGAGGACGGTCTCCTCCAGGG
>JBAREU010000149.1:0-15080 GCA_049796515.1 Solirubrobacterales bacterium | reverse complement strand
GCCGGGGTCCGCGGGGGGCCCGGCGCCCGCCCCGACCGCACCATGCCCGCTCCGGCCTTTACCCGCGCAGAACGCAACCGAAGGAGTCGAAGATGACCAATCCCCGTACCGTCGGCGTCGTCGCCTGGGCGGCCCTCGCCCTCGCCCTGGGTGCGTTCGTGCTCTCCGGCGCGGCCGAATCGATCGCCAAGCGCCACCTGCCGGGTCCAAGCCTGACGCCGCGCAAGTTCGGCGTCCTGCGCCTCAATGCCAAGAGGAAGTTCCCAGCCAGCGTATTGCCCCGAAACGTCTTCGACCACTGCTCGCCCGAGACGGTGAAGATCGGCACGGTCTGCATGATGACCAATCCTTACCCGCTGGAAAAAGATGACGTCGGCCGCAACGACTACTTCTTCGCCACGCAGAAGTGCGCCCAGCTCGGCGGCTACCTGCCGACCGCGGCACAGCTGATCGGCGCGGCACCGTACGTCAAGCTGGCCGGACGGGTCGACGACAACGAGGTCACCGCCTCGACCGACATCGACCCGACCGACGGGCTCAAGGATCGGCGCGAGATGAGCGCCTCGCTGACGACGACCGCCTCTGGCGGCAGGGCGGCGGGCTCGCAGGGCATCAGCGAGGTCTCCCGCGGCGACCCCAAGGCGGGCGAGCCAAACCCAGCGCCCCTGCCGGCGGACCCGGCGCCGGAAACGCTCCACTACATCACCGTCTACGACAACGGCGACCACGGCGGCTTCGCCGGCGGCAAGCCGGTCAGCCAGCCGGAGAACTTCCGCTGCGCCTTCAACTTCGCCCAGGGACATGCCGGTGAGTTGAAATGAAATGAGCCGCCGTGGGCTCGCCTGAACAACCAATTAGCGAGCGTCACGATACGCCGAGCAGCTCGGTGGCTCAATCGTCTGTACGCCCGTGGCCGATCAGGCCATAGGGGGCGAGGCGATCCTCCAGAAGGTCGAAACGCTCTACCAGCCGCGTGTCTTCAAGCCCCTCCCCGCAGCCCTTTGGGTTGGGGGCGGGGCTCCTCAATTCGTTGACTCCCGCATCTGGCCGAACGCGGTCTGGCTCCTGCAGACCTTTCACCTCAGGGTCGCCGCGGCTCGGGAGGGCGAAGGCCACAGCACGCACGGGGACGGAACTGCGTTGGACATAGTCCCCCAGGCGGGGAAAGGCTGGGACGAGACGGCGCGCGCGGCAGCCGAAACGCTGGGTTGGCACGAAAGCTGCGGAGCGTCAGGAACCGCCCCCGAGTGCCCGCTTGCGCCGGCGATCCAGTTCGTCGGCTACAACGGCTTCAAACACCACGGCGATCCGGGGCACGCGGGCGGAAACGCTCATCTCCACGTCTCCTGGCAGAGCTCGAGCTACGGATGTGGTCCTGAACTTTGCCCGCCCCCGGCCTGGGTCCGTGTCTTCCCCCTGACCGGCTGACGAGAGGGTGTAGTCGGGGTCACGCTGCCATTAGACAGTCGGCGCTTTGTCGATCATGCGTGCCCGCGTGTGATCCAGTTGCTTGGAGCTCGACCCTCGTTTCTTCGGACTGTTTAGGGTCCCGTAACCTACGACGCTTTGGCCGAGCCTTTTGGCGCTTCAAAGGCTCCTAAGCCGACCGTCATGAGGACAGGCTTCTGGTCTGATTTCGCCGCGCGATTTCTCGCATGCACCCCCTCTTCAAGGAGGCACTCGGCGAGGGCATCGATCCCCGCAGTCACATTTGCCCATCCCCGCTTATCCAGGCTAATAATCGACCAGGTGACGTAACGGTCCAAGCGTGCGTCAAAAGTGCCGGCCTTCATAGCCTCTCTGGCCTTCTGGCCAGCCGGCCCTGCCGGTCATTTCTGTCAACAAGGTCGGTAAAAGCCGATTACTGTGCGCCATGAGCGGGCTCCGAGTTGTGTCTAGCGGGGGTCCGGCCTTGGCGTTGCCCGCAGGAGCGCCACGTCGGCGTAAATCTTTGGTTCCGCTAGACGAAATGAACGGGAGGGTTCGCGGCGCTTACCCTTTCACGTCCGATGAAGCCAGACGATACGTCTCAAACGCCGGATGACTCCTTGTGGGCAGTCTTGGTGCCATGCATTCTCCATCCCGTCCAGAGGGAGATCATCGAGGCATTGTGGCAGAGCGACAGGCCACTTACGTCGAAGGACCTCTCTGAGGTCGTGGAGGGTGCGAGGCTCGCGACGATCAACCGGCACCTGCGCCGCCTGCTCAAGCTCAACGTCGTCGACTACGCCGAAGAGCCGACTCGTCTCAACGTATACGACATCCCTATCGCCTTTGTGCGGAGCCCGGCCGATGAAAGCTGAGGCGAAGCCACTCGCTGTCCACTTCGGCGGAAACGTCCGTGTCTACCGACGTCGAGCCGGGATTTCACAGGAGGAGCTTGGCTTTCGCTCCTCTCTGCATCGAACTGAGATCGGCCTACTCGAGCGGGGTGCCCGCGAGCCCAGGTTGAGCACAATCATCAAGCTGGCAGACGCGCTCTCGGTTCCGCCCCACGAGCTTCTCGCTGGCATCCGATGGGAGAGGAGGGGAACTTCCCCTGGTGAGATCAAGCTTCAGGGCCAGCGGGGTGGCGATCGAGTAGCAAGTCCCCTGGGGGTGCCGCCCAATGGCACTACGCCCAGATACGGATCAGGCCTACGGAACGGGTGATCGTCCAAAGGGCCATAGGGCTCTCCCTGGTTGCGGGGCTGGATGGGCGGGCCCCGATCACTTCACGCTCTGGGATTCAACCCGCTCCTCGTCCTAAGATCGCGCACGACCCGCGGTTCCCTTCTCCCGAGCTAACCCTCGAAAAAAGACACTTCCTTTACCTTGCCGTTCGCTATCTCGACCGAGAGAAATTCGGGGTCAAGCTGCACGATTGATTCTCGTTCGGGGCCGACCAGGTAGTCAAAGTATATGTGGCCCCGTTCATCCAATTGTTCGTCGGGTGGGCCGATCACGTCTTCGACCTCTTGTGGACTCATTCCGCTCAGCATGTTGCACCTAATTAGGTCATCCGCAAGCATCTGTCTACGGCTGGGGAAGCTTTTACTGTGATGCGCGAACAAACTTGAGGTGATGTGAGCTTCAGAACAAGGATAGCGTTCCAAGAGAATTCCCACAGTCAATCGCGGCTCAAAAATCTGGTCACTCAGAAACCAAAATATGAATGGCTTGCTCTCCCGCAGAGAGAGGCAAGACCATTTCTGTCCTATTCGGACTTGACAGCCAGATGCGATGATTCGCTTGACCTCGCTGCAAGGAGTGCGCACCCCCATAACGCGCACGGTGAATGGTCGACGGAAAACTGCTTTTTTGCCGCAAGGGCGCTCTATAGAACGCCCGCGGGTCGCAGAAGCGATGTCCATCTGAAGAGTTTCGCGGGCTGCTGATCCTCGGACATGGTGAGGCGCTGCCTTAGATGTACTCAACGAGAGTGCCCAAGCACCCAGAGCTAAGACGGTAAATGCGATCGTTAATTTTTTACTTTTGAGGTTCTGCATGTTCGGGGCGCTGAATTGTCGTTGAGACAAAAGGCATCATAATGCTTGACAAGACGAGAAGAAATCCTATAGAAGGCTTATAACGTATCTATCTAGTACCAGATCAGCTAAGGGGAAAAATGAGAAGTATCGGCAGGGGTTTCAGGGGTCATGGCGCCCGCGTTTTTGGGTTCGTAGCTCTTCTCCTCGTTGTCTCAGCCGGGCCGGTCATCACCAGCTCCGGCGCTGAGATCCAGGAACCGGTTTCTGCACTGCCGACCGACGCAGAGGTAATCGAGGGACTTGACCGGGTCGAAAGAGAGGAAGCCGAACGGGAGGCTGACCTGGAAGGCGCAGCCGCCGCCCAGGAACGCCAGGAATCCGAGCATGCGTACGCAGATGTCTCGGCATCAGAGGCAATCGATCTGTTGCGGGTCGCGTTCGCCGAGCAGCTCGCACTCATCAACAGTGATCCGGCCCGCTTTCTCAGCGACGCAACGCTGACGCAAGCCCTCGGTGATGGCACGGTGGCTCAAGTGAGCAACGACGGATCGGCTGAACTCCTGGACGCCGGTATCCCTGTCGTCGCACCTGATGAGAAAGGCGGCTTCAGCAAAGTCGATCTAACGCTCGTCGATGCTGGGGAAGGTTTCGAGCTCGTCAATCCGCTGGTCGATGTCAGTCTCCCGGATTCTGCAAACGGCAGCATCAAGGTTGGTTCCGACGGGCTTGAGATAGCGGTATTAGGCGCAGATTCGAGCAGCGATGCTCTGTCATTCGGGGAGAAGAATCTCATCTATCCCGATACTCAGGTTGATACGGATCTTCTCGTATCGCCTGTGGCGGGAGGCGTCGAGCTCTCGGATCAGCTCCGTTCCGCCGCCAGTCCAGAGGTCCTTCGCTTTGACCTCAATCTGCCCGCTGAATCCGAGCTGCGTCCTGATGAAAACGGCGGTGCTGAGGTCGTTCGAGGCGGCGAAATCCTAGCCCGGGTGCCCTTCCCAACGGCGGTCGATGCACAAGGCACTGCAGTGCCAATCAAACTTGAGGTCGAAGGGAGCACGCTGGTCCTCCACGTTCCACACAGGGACGAAGACTTCGCGTACCCAATATTAGTGGACCCTACCCTGGTTGAGGATTGGTACAACGCCAGCTGGTACTCCGGGTACAACCTCGGCTCACTCAACAACGATAACTGGCAGTGGGGAGGCAACGCCGGCTGGATCTACCACAATTTTAGCTGCATATGGACCTGCTGGGGGTCTGGCCGAGGGCTCTACATATCGGCAGACAGCGGGTGGCACCCCGCAAACCAGTTCGGACAGTACTCCTATACGCCACCGGGCTCGACCAGCTACATCACCATGGCGCTCATCAGTCCGTTCTGGCGAAACAACTATGCGAACTGCCCAGCATCAACCTATCCGCAGCCACACGATTACAACGGTCTGTGGACTGGATCTGGCTGGGCCCCACTTGAAACGAACCGCGCAAATGATTTTGGCAATGCGCAGCCAACTGGCTGGGGTCGATCCTTGATCATCGGTCTCGGAACGGCAGGAAACGGAACCGAAAACAAATGCCGGCGAGACATCATGGCTGGCGGAGTGGCTATTTGGATCTCAGATAATGAGATGCCGACCCTCTCGAAACCGACGGTCGCAGACCAATGGATCGACGCCTCCTCGATCCCCATTACCGTCTCAGCCAGCGATCCAGGGCTTGGAATGAAGTACTTCAAGCTCTTCACGACGTATGCGAACGGGGAAGCCGCTACGGAGGTCGGAAACGCGACGCATCCCTGCTCGGGGCTTCGCGAAAGCCCCTGCCCGGGCTCCTGGTCAACTCAAATCGCCAACTACAGTCCAGCTTGGCTGCCCAACGGCATCAACGGCATGGTCGTCAAAGCCTACGACGCGCTCGGTTGGGAACATTACTCGGCAGGGCAGCCGGTCTTTCTCAAGGTAGATCACAGCGCGCCGACGATCAGCTGGACTGGTCCGCTGCTCGAAGCGAATCCGAAAGTGTTCCGCCTCGAAGTCACCGGAGTCGACGGCAACTCGGGCAGCTTCGCAACGGCTCAGTCGGGCATGAAAAGCTTCGCTTTCTACGTAGATGGCGAACTTCTGGGGAGATGGCCCAACACGACCAATCCGCCGCCCTGCACGAATGTGCAGCAAGGCATCGATCTGGGCAGCTGTGAATTCAAAAAAGTCAAACTCGACTTGTATCGGGCGCTCAGCGGACAGCACACGATCAAAGTCGTGGCGACTGACAGCCTGAACCACACGGCCGAGAAAACGCTTGAGGTGAATCTACCCAAAGATTCGACCGCTCCGACGCTCACGCCGTCCGGTGCTCTATACGAAGCTGCGAACCGCTGGACTGCTGCGAACGAATTGACGGCTGGCCTCAAAGCCACCGATGGAGAGACGGGCGTAATCGAAGCGGTGCTGAAGATCGACGGGAAACAGGTCGGGCAGCCGGCTACGCGGGAATGCTTCTACGGGGGCTGCACGATGAACGAGGACTTCACGGCCCCGCTCTCCGGCTATCCCGATGGCCCGCACACGGTCACCCTTGTCGCCAAGGACGCGGCCGGGAACGTGGGCCAAAGCAGCTGGACGATCAAGCGCGACGCCACGAAACCAAATCTTGCGTCGTTGGACACCTCCGCGGTCCCAACCGGGTGGACACCCCAGCTCAGCAGCGTGAACTTCGGCTACAACGCGACCGATTCCGGTTCGGGGGTCAGGAGCATTGAAGTCATTGAACCGTTCATCAATGGAGAGCCCGAACTGGTGCCTGAATACTGGGCTTCCTGCACGGGGAATCCCGTCACCCAGTGTCCCACGAGCTTTCAAGGGACTGCTCCAGTCTTTCTCACCGAGGAAAGGCCGCAAGGGGAAGAGGAAATCCTTGTCAAGGCCTATGACGCGGTTGGAAACGTCTCGAATACCCGGACCCTGATTGTGAAAGTCGACCGAAGCGCTCCACAGGTGAGCGCGAGTGGTCCTCTGATGTCGGTTGCTGCCACCGGGACCGTCGGCCTCAGCAGCGACCTGGGGCTGAAAATCCACGACCACGGAGGCGGTGTATCCGCGGTCGATCTGCTCCTCGACGGTGAAGTTCAGCAGACGCTGAGCCTCGAGGAAATGCTCGAAGACGGCGGTTCGCAAGTTTGCGGCGGGGAAGGCTGCGACTTGAGTTATGAGTTCTCTCCTGTGATCGGGGAGGGGGTGGCGCCAGGGCCCCATACATTCTCGATCGTCGCTCGAGACAAGGCTCAGCACAGCACCACCGTGTCGCATGAGGTGACGCTCGACACCCGACCGCCAGAGGTCAAACTGGATGGACCGTTGGTCGAGGCGGTGGGGGAATCCCTCCCTGGCTCGGTGGCTTCGCTGGATGCCGCCGTTGACGATGAAGAAGGCTCGGGTGTCGTTGCCATCGACATAGAAGTCGATGGCGTCCCAGTTGAGCCCAGGGCTGATTTTTGGGTCGTCGACAGAGGCAACAACCGGATTGAGGGCTTTACTAAGAAAGGCCAGCACGTCGACTCGTTTGGTTCATACGGCGTGGGACCCGGTCAGTTCAACGGCCCATCCGCCATCGCAACCGACGCAGAAGGTAATCTCTGGGTAACGGATTCCGGTAACCATCGCGTCCAGAAGTTCAGCCAGAACGGCGAGTATCTGAGCCAGTTTGGCTCCTACGGCACGACCAACGGAAAATTCAACGGCCCGGCGGGGATCGCGATCTCTCCCAACGGCAACGCGATCTTCGTCACCGATCGGGGCAACCACCGCATCCAGCGTTTCACCAAAGAAGGTGCCTATTTCGGTCAGGTCGGCTCCTATGGTTGGGAAGACCTGAAATTTGACGAACCCCTCGGCCTGGCGATCGGCGCACCGTGGGGCGAATTCGCCTATACGCTCTTCGTCGTCGACGGCGGCAATAACCGGATAAAGCGCTATACGCCGCTGGGCGGTTTCATCGCCAAATTCGGCTCTTACGGCTCCGGTCCTGGCCAACTCGACAGTCCCAATACGATCGAGGTTGATTCGGCCGGCAACATTTGGGTCAGCGATCGCGTCAACGCGCGCATCCAAGAGTTCAGCCCAGAGGGCGAGTACATGACTCAATTCGGTTCCGCAGGGAGCGGAGACGGCGAGTTTGGCCTCGCCTGGCCGATGGGCATGGCGATCGATCCCAGGGGCGGCATGTGGGTCACCGATACGAACAATGACCGCATCCAAAGGTGGGCCATTCGCAACTACCAGCTGGCTTCCTCCCTGAGCTCGTTCGGCGCCTCCGGCCAGCCAGGAGACGTCGCAGCCGATGCGCAGGGCAACATCTGGGCTGTCAGCACCAATGAAAATGTTCTGCGCAAGTATGACGGGAAAGGGCAGCTACTTGCGACGTACGGCGCTGCGGGGACCGGCAACGGGCAGTTCCAGAAACCAGCGGCTTTAGCAATCGATGCCCAAGGGAACATCTGGGTTGCGGACCGGCAGAACAACCGAATCCAGAAGTTCAACTCCAAAGGCGAATTCCTGCTCACGTTCGGATCGTATGGCTCGGGCAACGGACGGCTAAATAGCCCCGAAGGCGTCGCGATCGATCGCCAGGGCAATATCTGGGTATCTGACACCTATAACTGGCGTGTTCAGAAGTTCAACCCACAGGGCCAGTTCCTCAAAGTTGCAGTTCCTACGGGCTTCGATCCCGGCCAGGTCAGGATGCCGGTTGGAATCGACGTGGCGCCGAATGGGGAGGTTTGGATCGCCGATTGGATGCGAGCCCGAGTCACCGTAGTCGACGAAGAAGGGAACTTCGTTCGCCTCGCTGGGACCTACGGCCTCGATCCCGGCGAGTTCCGCAACCCAGACGGGATAGACGTCGACGCTCAGGGCAACGTCTGGGTTGGGGACACCACGCTTGAGCGCGTCCAACAATTCGACAGCAACGGCAACTACGTAGCTCAGTTCGGCACGAGCGGCTCAGGGCAGGAACAGTTCAACTTCGCCTGGCCGATGGGGCTCGACGCGGACTCCAAAGGAAACCTCTGGATAGCAGACAGCGAAAACAACCGGATCCAGAAGTGGACGGTCTCACTAGACGAGCCGAGCTACGCATCTTCATTCGGATCCGCCGGCGGTGGCAATGGGCAGCTTGACGCGCCAGCCGATATCACGTTAGCCAAGACGCCTACTTGCGAGCCAGGGCTTTGCCCGCCGACTACCGAAGAGAGTTTCACCTACAACGAGGGGACGTGGGGGACTGGTCCGCACTCAGTAGTCGTTACCGCTACTGACGCGGCGGGCAACACAAATTCTGAGGAAGTGCGAGTCAATGAGCCACTTGATGTGGTCACCCCCGAGTGTCCGAATGCAGCGGTCGACACCCTTAGCGGAGGGCAGACGCTGAGTGCCTCATCGGCGATCTCAGCAGTTGAAGCTGCTATCCCAGATGCCCTCGAGCCGAGTGAGCCTTACGTGGGGCAGGGGGCAGAAACGGGGGCTGAACTTGCACCAGGAGTTACGCAAGCATCCACCGGGGTCTCGCTCAACGAGATGGGCATCGATGTCAGTGAAAGCATGATGGGTGGAGGAATCGAGGACCAAGCAGGGGGAGCATTCACCGTGGGCCAAGCCCATTGCCTCCAGCCCCTACAGAATGGATTGGCTGCGGCGGCACCGACCGTTGTCAACGATGCTGCGGTTGTGTACCCGAATGCTTTACCCGATACGGATACCATCATACGACCAACCGCCTTCGGAACCGCGATTGTGGAGTATCTCCGTGGAAGCCAATCGCCGACTGAGTTTTCATGGGCTATCGGCATGGAGCAAAACCAGGAACTCGTCAAACTCGCAAATGGCAGCGTCGCAGTGGTAGCTAAAGAGGGAACTGAGTTTGCATCCGAAGAACCAAGCCCTGCGCCCAATGGTGGGCCTGCCGCGCTGAGCGACACTAACGTTCAGGTGGAACAGGCCGAACACGAGCTGGTTGTTGCCAATAACGAGATCGATGGTGAGGTTTCTATGGTTATTGCACCACCCGAAGTTGTTATGACCAACGGTGCAGTGGTTTCTGGCATTCTTCGCGTGACCGGGGGGAGCGTGGTTAAGGCCGAACTACCGCCTAACACTGTCGCTGAAGCGGAAGCCCTTATCATTCGCGCTAACCCCGCGGCTGAACCGGAAAGCATGTGCGCGGCCGTGGCTGCCGCACATCCAGAGTACGCCCACGCTGTCTGTGGTGCAATGGAATCGGATGATGATGGGGAGGAATTAGAAGAAGTCGAAAACCTCCAAAGCATCGCGAGCACGCCGAACGCAGCGCTGAATACCACGATTCTGTCGCAGATTCAACACTACGACAATGTCTGGTCCCTTGGAGGTGCCCAGGCATCAGACAGCACTGGTGTCACCAAATCCCAGGAAGAATTTTGCGGACCTGCGCAGCGCAAGATTGAGTGCCGCGAGTTCATGTGGGACGGATTCGAAGCAATGGAATACGAGGACTTTCTGTGGAACGTTCCAGCGGGGTCGAACGGTACCCGTGCAAATGCCTTCCGCCATACGTTCTGGGTTGCCTTAATGCGCGCTGATGAGACCCATTCGAAGGATGGTCTGGCCTGGGCCATCCGTCATGAGGAGGATCAGTGGAAGTCCGATAAAGCAAAAATTGCCAGGGAATCCAAGATGGATATCCTTAACAACTTTGTGGGCTATAACCGGGCAGGCGCCTCAGATATCAACTCTTGCGAAATAATGCTCGACAAGAGCATAGATTCCATTTACATCACGGCAAAAAGAAACCCATTTGCATGGGCTCGAAACAATGGCTACGAGTACTTCCGACCGGTGTACCGAAAGCTCATGGATAATGCCAGATCAGGTGCTACTGGGCTACCGGTGATGTCAACCGGGCGAGAGTGCGCGGACCTGGGCTAGCGACCGCTTCCGGACGATGTGGCCTGCGGTGACCGCCAGTAGCCTTAGCGCAGTCTTCTTCTGTGTTGCATTTGCATTTGCATGGCGCGTCGATGATGAGCGAGAGACCGGAGATCGGCACTATGGTGGCGTAGCCGCATTGTTTTTCGGCTTAGCTATACTATTACTGTTGATTGCAGTAGTTTTTTGGCTGCGTTATCTAGTATTCGGACCCATTAGCGATTGGGTTCGCGAGATGAGCTCTTCAGGGGACTAGTTCAAATGACGAGGTTCATCGGTGGGTAAGGCACGAGGGAGGAAGCAGGTACCGAGGTGTGCGGCACTGTTTGGTCTATTACTTTTGGGAGGGTGTGGATCTGGCTCTGACAATCCAGCACCCGACAAGAGCCATCCCCGGGAACCGGGGCTCTATGAGTTGGCTCCGGCACAACGGGGAGGCCGGCATGACCTGCGCGAGGTGCGAGCAGGCGGGACCGTTGACGAGCAAAGGCGAGTGGCAAACGCTGCGAAGGGTTCCCATCCTAAGGATGATGGGCGGTCAGAAAGGGCTCTTGGGGGGAGTGGGGTTCGCGTTGGATATGGCAAGGTCGAAAAGCAGCGTATACGTGGGAAAGTCGCCTACGCGCGACGGAAGATCGAGCGTCGTGCAGGAGCTGCTCAATCGCCAATCCCGTGAGCTCCGACCCCACAACTGCTTCGAGGCGGAGATTTAAGCTCGGGGAACATGCAAGTTTCGGTCCTAAACGCGGCTCGCGTCGAAGCGATGCATCGGCACCACGGAAATCAGCCTTGAAAGAAGAACAGGGTTTGTACCGTCCCATCCGATATTTCGACCCCTAAGAGCTCCGGATCGATCTGTACAAGCGAACCGCGCGTGGGTCCGAGGAAATAGGCGAAATACGTGCGGTTGCGTTCATACCAATGTTCATCGGGTAGGCCGATTGTGCTCTCGATCTCGTCAATGCTCGCACCCATCAGCATCTTGCACCGAATCAGGTCATCGGCAAGCATCTGGCGGCGGGTCGGAAAACCCTCGCTGTGATGTTCGAAAATCCTTGGAGTGACATGCGCTTTTGAGCAGGGATAGCGCCTAAATCGAATCGTCGTCAGCTTCGGCTCAAAAAGCTCGGCGGTGAGGAACCAGACTAGAAATGACTTGTTCTCTCTCCGGGATATACAAGACCATTTTCGGTTCAGTCGAATTCGGCAGTTAGAAGCGACGATCCGGCGAACGTTCTTGCATTGGATGGGTTTTCCCGTCACTTCTATCGAGAACGGCCGCCCGAAAATATGCTGCCTCCCACATCTTTGCTCTGAGATGTCTGGGCGTACTGCAGAAGTACTGACCCTCATGGAAATTGCAGGTTTCGCTGACGCTTCTAGCCCTTTGAGCGTGAGAACACCTGGGCCGGCGTATACGGCCGCGATGGCTAGCACCGACATGATCAGTGAGAGCCGTCTGTTTGCCACCTGCTTGCTCAGATTGTGCGTCTGACCTTGTTTCAATCAGCGTCACCATACTGGATCGAGGTGTCTGCAATTCAGGCTTAACCTCGCTTTGCGAATTTGGCTTGCCCTTCGTAGGCAGGATCGCGATCCGTCGCCGAACCAATCGAAATCGTGGGGCGGGTCGAGCCGGATCGACGCCTAGCTGCAGAGACGTGTCGGAGTGAGTAGACGTTCTTGTTGCCATAGCGCCAGTTGGCAGCCTGCACCTCCGAGCGCGAACGCAGATTCACGATATGTGGGTGGCGTCGCATTGAGCCCATTCGTGCAGCGGTGGAACTGATCTCAGCGACGAAGGGCTCGACTTGAGTTTGAGGCTGACCAGGGGCATAGGTAATGGAAGCACTGCGTCGGATGGGCTGGCTCGTGGCAGTCGCCATCGCTTTCGCCGCGGTTGTGCTCGGCGTTCTTGCGCTGCATCAGCCGCTTTCCTCGATACCGGTGTCGGATGGAGCGGCCCGCCTTGAGGGTCCGAGTCAGGTGGTGCGCACCACGGCGTCGGAGGGAGGGGAGGTGGCCCGGGCTCTGCTGAAGTTGGGAGATTCTGGCGAGCAGCCCGGTCGATCATCCGCTGGCCCCTCTACCTGGCGGTGATCGTAGCCGTCGCCATTGGCGTAAATCGAATTAACGAACGTCGGAGACGCACAATGCAACGGCTCCTGATCACCCCCGGGCGCTCGTCCGAGACCTCGCCCGCACAGGTCGCCAGCCTGATTGAGGCTCTTGGAAGCGTTACCAGGGAGCGCTGGTGGGTACGTCTCTGGAGGGGGGTCCCGTCGGTCGCGACCCTGGAGCTGATTGCCGGCGTGCATCCGAGCGGGACTCGGGAGCAGCGTCTCGGGATCGCGGTCCCGAGCGGCAGAGGTCACGTTGAGGCCATGCGGGGAGTTCTGGCGAGCCGCTACCCGGACGCGACCTTGACTCCTCTTAGCGGGACGGCGCCGGATGCTCTTCGACCTTGGCTGAAGGAGATCGTGCGCCTGAAGAAGGCAAAGCCGTTCGCCCGCGCCCTCGACCGGCCTCTGGAGCGCAGCCTTTCGAGCACCGAGCCCTACCAGGAGGCATCGATCGACGGTCTGCTCTCCGCATGGCGGAGGTTGGAGAGCGCATTCTGGTCCAGATCACCATCTCGCCGGTCCCGAACTACTTTCAGCGAGCCGCGCGCGACGTGGCTGTGCAGCGGCGGAAGCCAGCGCGCGAGCCCCCCGTGCCCGACCCGGTGCAGCAGCGCGAGGAGCGCTCCTCCACCGACGTCGTTGTCTTCCGGTCTCTCTCCTTCTGCGACATTCGGGTCGGCGCAGAGTCCTACCGAGCAGCACGTCATGTCGCCGGAGCGATCGAGGGATATGCGGAGGGCGGCGAGAACCATCTGCGCCAGCGCCGGCCGGTGCTTCGACGTCGCCTCTACATCGAGCGCATGGTGCGGGCGGAGTCAAACCCGATTCCTTCCTGGTGGCGTGGTGTCTATTCGAGCCTGGAGATCGCCGGCCTCTGGCAGATCCCGACGGCGTTCGCCAAGAACGTGGCGATCGAGCGCTCAAACGTGCTGCAGCTGGCAACGCCGCCGGAGGTTCTCCGGCTGAGCGACGCCCGCAAGGCGATCGCGACCGACTTGCGCGGCAACTACATCGGCATCCGGGCGAAGGACTTCAGGCGAAGGACTTCAGGTATGGGGTGCAGGTCTCGGGGGTTCAGGGTGGCGGCAAGACCTCGCTCCTCGCCAAGCTGTTCTTCGCGAGCGGCGTTGATATGGCGCGTTGCCGCCGCCCCGGACGCGAAGCGGAGGAGGCGGCGGTTTATGCCGGTTCTGGGCTAAATCGGTAGCCGATGCCGAAGTGGGTGTGGATGTAGCGCCATTCGGGGGCGACCTGCTCTAGCTTGGCGCGCACGCGGCGGATCAGCACATCGACCGAGCGGTCGCGCCGCGGCATCTCACCACCCCACATCAGGGCGTAGATCTCGGGTCGCTGCACGACCGCGTCGAGCCGGTCGGCGAGCAGCATGAAGAGCTCGAACTCACGCACGGTGAGGCCGACGCGCCGCTCTTCGATCAGGACCTGGAACTCCGCCGGCCGGATCTCCACGTTCGCTATCGAGCGCACCCTCTTGGTCGAGTTCGAGGTTTGGGGCACGTCGGCAACATTCGCGAACCGCCGCAGTCAGCCGGTAAACGAAATGTGTCGAAGTGGAAAAGATCCTGTTAACCAGGCTGTTGTAACGATTTTTTCTCCATTCGGTTACACAGCGTTCACCCGACCTGGGGGGAGACGGCTTGAGACTGCCTGAGACCCGAACCCGTCCAGGAGCGAAACCAGATGAACCGAAACCGTCCCCTGGCGGCAGCCCTCGCGCTTGCCGTCGCCGCGGCGCTGGCCATTGCTGCACCGGCCTCCGCCGCCACGATCACGATGAGCGGATCGACCTCGATCGCGCCGCTCGCCACCAAGCTCGCCAAGGCCTTCGTCAATCAGCCGCAGTACAAAGGCAAAGTCAAGTTCGTGATCCTGCAGGGGGGTTCCGACATCGGCATCACCGACGTCTCGCGCGGCCGGGTGACGCTGGGGATGTCCTCGCGCGACCCGAAACCGGCCGACCCGGGCGGAATCGTCTTCAACAAAGTCGCCCGCGACGCGGTTTGCGTAGTCACCAACAGCTCCAACCCGATCCCAACCCTGAGCCAGACGCAGATCCAGGACATCTTCTCCGGCCGGGTTCGCAGCTGGAGCCAGGTGCCTGGGGCGAATGCGAGCGGGCCGGTCGACCTCGTCGTCCGTACGGCCGCCTCCGGTACCCAGGACGCCTTCCAGAACATCTTCATGGGCCAGACCCTGAGGGTGGCGGGCAGCGCGACGACCAAAGCATCCAACGGCCTGCAGGCGCAGACGATCAAATCGGATCCGAATGCGATCGGCTATGCCTCCTTCAGCTTCACCCACGGCCTGCACTCGGTGCCCTACCAGGGCGTACCCTGCACGTTGCGCAACGCCAAGTCGGGGCAGTACGCCGGCACCCGTAACTTCTACCTCGTCAGCCGCGGAGCGGCGAGCGGCGTGGCCAAGGAGTTCATCGCCTTCGCCCGCAACAACCCGACGGCGAAACGACTCGTCGCCAGCGACTGGGTGCCGCTGAGCTAGTGGATCTCGGG
>JBAREU010000148.1:0-6083 GCA_049796515.1 Solirubrobacterales bacterium | reverse complement strand
GCTTCGCCCCGATCGCCGAATCGACCGCGCCGCCCTACTCCGTCAACGGTCGCCTCTTCCTCCGCCAGGGCGACAAACGAGGCTTCTGTTCGGCGACGGCGATCGACTCGCCCAGCCGGCGCCTCGTGCTGACCGCCGGCCACTGCGTCAACTCCGGCCCCCGCGGGCGTCGCGGCAGCAGCGCCTGGTCGCACTACCTCCTCTTCGTCCCCGCCTACACCAACGGCACGGCGCCATTCGGCGCCTTTGCCGCCTACCGCAAATCGGTCTTCGCGCTCGAGCAGTGGGTCAGATTCGGCAATCCCAACTTCGACGTCGGCGCGATCGTCGTCGCGCCCAACGCCGAAGGGGTCAACGTCGCCGACGCGGTCGGCGGCGGCGCCACGATCGCCACCGACGTCAGCCGCCGACAGGTCTTCCAGACCTTCGGCTACCCTGGCCGCTCGCGCGTCCTGCAGGGCTGCGAATCCCCCTACGTCGGCGACGACAGCTTCACCTACCGCATCCCCGGCCCGCCGACGATCGCGATCCGCTGCCACTGGGCACCGGGGGCCAGCGGCGGCGGCTGGTTGATCGAAGGCGGGACGACGATCGACGGGCTGACCAGCTACGGCAAAAACACCGACCGCGTCCACACCTTCAGCCCCTACTTCAGCCGCCGCAACGTCGGCCGCCTCGTAGCCGGCCTCTAGGAGGGGCTAGCGAAACCCGTTTCGCTAGCCCCTCCTAGGCGCCGAGGAGCTCGCGGTAGAAACGGTAGTCGCGCCGCTCGGGGCGCAGGTTGGCGGCTAGGGCCAGGTGGTGGCGGGCGCGCTCGGTCTCACCCGTCTTGGCGAGCGCGCGGCAAAGGCAGAAGTGGGCGAAGTCGTTGACCTGGTGGGTGTCGACGACAGCCTCGAACTCGGCGACCGCGGCGGCGAAGCGGCCGCAACGGAAGTAGGCGCGGCCCAGCGCCTCGCGCACCGAGGACTTCTCCGGGGCGCGGCGCGCCGCCGCCTCCAGCGGCTCGGTCGCCTGCTCGAAGTCGGCCTCAGCGAGCAACTCGATCCCACGCCGGTAGAGGGTGAAGGTCGAGTCGCTCTCGCTTGACGTCACACCACCAAGTCTAAGCAGAGCGCAAGTTGGCTATTCGAACCGGCTCAGCACGATCTCGCTGTCGGCCCCGGCCCAGGACTGCTCCTTCGGCTCCCACGCCGTCGAAGCCGGAAAGTACCCCTCGTAGTAGTCGACGTAGTCATCGCTCGTCGTCTTGAGGATGCCGCCGATCACGCTGGCCAGCTCAAGGCCGGCTTTCTCGGCGAGAGCCAGGGTGGCGGTGGTGACGCCGGCGAGCGCCGCAATACCGGCGAGGACGTTGTTCAACTCGCTCTTGCCGATGCTGTCGGAGACTTTCTGCAGGGTGTCACCAAAGCGACGCATATCGCTTTGGGACTCCCAGATCTGCAGCCTGAGCGAGAGGCCAGCGGTGATCCGGCGCGCTGGGTAGAGCAGGACGCCCTCGCCGAGGAATTCGCGCTCCTGGTCACCCTTCATCGGGATCAACGTGCTGTCATCGGGAGAGACGGTCCCTGGATAGAGGAAGACCGGGCTATCGCCCTGGACTTTCTCGCCACTGAGGTCCCACCCCCAAGCGAGGAAATAGACCTTGCTGCTCATGTGGAAGAGTCGCTTGACGAAGCTCTGGAACCCCGGCCCCATGTGAAGCCTTTTCAGAGCCAGACCGCGCGGCTGAGGCGACTTGGCAAAGCCGACGTCCTCGACCGGTAGCTCGCGTGCCGCCTCGGCAAGCATGGAAAACGAATCGATCGGCTGCAGCTCCGCCGGGGCCCCCGTCTTCGGGGCCAGCGAGAGGTCGCCGAAATCACCACTCTTGATCAGCGCCACAGGTTCCCTCCTCAGTTACGGATGGCGCAGACTAACTCCACAAAGACTTGTCAGTCAATTGACTTACAAGCATTGCGCTAATCCCAAACGCAAGTGGTTGCCTTAACGCTCGCGCACCGCGGCGACGGTTTCGCGCAGCGTCTCGCGAGCGTCGTGATGGGGCATCCAGTGCAACTTGCGCCGCGCTCGCGAGGTGTCCATCAGGACCGGTCGGCGGACGGTCTCGATCCAGGCTGCCTCCGCCGGGAGATAGGGCAGGAATGGCGCGATCGCCTCGGCGGCGACGCCGACTGCGAGCTGCGGCGCCGGCACCACGTGCCAGCCGAGCTCGCGGGCGAGGTCGGAGACGGTCAGCTCGCCGGGACCGGCGAGGTTGTAGATGCCGGGCTCGCCGTGGCCGATCACGGCGGCGCAGAGGGCGGCGGCGACGTCGTCGTGATGGACGAGCTGGAAGGGCACTCCCGGATCGGGCAGCACCGGGCGCAGCGAGGGCGCCCTGCCGAGCGCCCAACGCACCGGGCCCGGCAGCTTCTGACCGACGCTCAACAGCGGCACCAGCTCGAGCAGCAACGGGGCCTGCGGGCCGGCGACGATGCAGGGGCGGAAGACGTAGGCGTCGGTGTCGGAACCGTCCAGCGCCCCCCACAGCTCCGCCTCGACCTCGGCCTTGTCGGCGGAGTAGGGATGGCGGGCGTTACCCCGCACCGGCTCGTCCTCGGTGAGCAGCTCGGGGAGCGAGCGGTGGAAGCCATAGGCGGCCACCGACGAGGTGTAGACGAGGCGCTTTGCTCCCGCGGCGGCCGCGGCCTCGAAGACGTTGCGCGACCCGGTCAGGTTGATCTCGCGACTCTCGCTGCGGCCGGCGACGATGACGAAGGCGAGGTGGACGACGACGTCGGCATCGGCGACCAGGGCATCGACCGCGTCGCGATCGAGGATGTCGCCGCGCCGGTATTCGGTCTTCTCCCAGCCCTGTGCACCGAGGTCGAACGGGCGCCGCGCCATGCCGATCACCCGCTCCACCTCGGGGGCCCGCTCCAGCGCGGAGATGAACGCTTTGCCGATCTCGCCGGTCGGGCCGGTGACTGCAATTGTCAACATGACAACAATTTTCCCGAAACTGCGGCAACAAACATGTCCGGGGAGTGTTTCTGGTGCACTTTGACCTGCAAAGTCAGTGTGATTAAGCAAAGATGCCCGACTGAGCAGTCAGTTCAACTACATTCAGAGTCAAGAGGAGGACTCGTGCCCACCCAAGAGATGAGAGCGCTCTGGCATCCGACCAGGGCGGGGATCATCGAGCTCCTGAAGTCAGCACCCGCGACTCGGTCCCAGCTGACCGAGTCCACTGGCGCTCCCTACGCTGAGGTCGCCTATCACTGTCGGGCCCTATGCCGCTCCGGCTGCATCAAGTACGCCGAGTCGTCTGGTCCCGACGCCGACGACCCCCTCTACGAAGTCGCCTGAGAACTAAGACCGCGAAGCCTGTCCTCCCGCTGGGGGGACACGAAGCGCGTTGCCCTAAAACCTCTTCTCCCCTCGGCGACAGCCACGAAACGCGCCTGTCGTAGGGCCACCGGCTGCTTGGTGGACACGATTTGCGTTCCGTTGTTACACTCCAAAATTATTGAATAGTTATCTTGCTGTTCGATAAAAAAATACGCACCAGTACCTCAATCGGTTAGAGGATCGGGTTTGTAAGCCGAGGATCCGGGTTCGAGCCCCGGCTGGTGCATCGGCGATGGGTCGCCGTGAGCTATGGACATCAATCTCTTCGACTACTTCGACGAAGCGGGAGGCGGGAATGGAGCCCAGTCTCACTGGGCCCTGCGGGCTCCCTACCGCCCGCACGACCGCTTCGACCTGATGCTGGTACCGCGCGTCGAGGGGTGGCGAGAGGACCGTGACTCGCTCGCCGCCCTCGACGAGGTCGAGGGTCGTCCTTGGGTGGCGGCCGTCGAGCGCGGTGAGAGCCAGGTCTGGCTGCGCCTCGACGATGGCTGGGTGGCCAAGCGGGGTGCGGAGCTGGAGGAGGGCGAGGAGGCCGTGTCCGGCTGCGGCGACGTCGCCACCGGCAAGCAGTTCGCGCTCAACTTCTGGGACGCCAACTCGACCAAGGCGCTGCACATCGGCCACCTGCGCAACCTGGCGCTGGGCAACGCGCTGGGCAACGCGCTCGCCGAGGCGGGCGGCGAGGTCGAGCGCCGCAGCATCATCTGCGACATCGGCCGCAGCATGGGCGAGGCGATGGCCGGCGTTGTGCGCAGCGGCAAGTACCCGCAGGGCTCCGAGAACGGGGTCAAGAGCGACCACTTCGTCGGCTACTGCTACGCCGACTACGTCAAAAACGGTGCCAACGGCGCCGCCCTCGGCCTCGCCCAAGACCATCCCGCCGACTCGCTAACGCGCGAGGTCGACGTGCACGAAGACAGCGCCGACGAGCTGCTGCAGCGGGTGCTGAACGGCGACCAGACGGCGCTCGAGCTGTGGTCGCAGACGCGCGCCTGGGTGATCTCCGGCCAGCGCAAGACCCTGGCCCGGCTCGGCATCTACTTCGACCGCGTCTTCTTCGAGTCCGACTTCCTGCCCGAGGTGGTCGAGCTGACCGAGCTCGGCCTGCAGGAGGGGACGCTGGAGAAACGCGTCGACGGCACCGTGATCTACATGACCGGCCGCGAGGAGTTGGAGGAAATGCCGCTGGTGCGCTCCGACGGCGTGCCGACCCAGCACATGCGGGCGCTCGCCTACTGGCTCGCCGACACCGGTCTCGACGGCACCACCTCGGTTCAGGTCTGCGGCCAGGAGTGGTACGCCCACGTCACATGCCGCCGCCAGCTGATGGCCGAGCTGGTCCACACCAGCGAGGGCAACGGCTTCCACCCCTACCACGACATCTTCCACGGCATGGTCGCGCGGGAACGCGAAAAGATCGCCTCTAGCAAGAAAGACGCGGTCCTGATCGACCACCTGGTCGAGTGGGTCGACGAGCAGCTCGAGGCTGATCCGGAGCGCGAGGCGGTGCGGCGCGGCAACCCCACCCCCGACCGGGTCGCTTCGCAGATCGCGCTCGGCTACTTCCTCCTGCACACCGCGACCAAGCGGGTCGACTTCGAGCCGGAGAAGTTGATTACCGACAACAAGGCGCTGGGCTGGGACCTGGCGCGGGCGCGGGCGCGCGACGAGTCTGCATCCGGGCCGGCTGGAGGGGCCCAAACGCAGAATGGTGCGGCGGCGGAGGATCCCAACTACCGCTTCGCCGTCGTCCAGGCGGAGACCTACGGCCGCCTCCTGGGACGCGTCGCGCGGAGCCTTGAGGTCGCACCGCTCGCCCGCTACGCCTCCCACCTGGCGCGCTGGCAGAACGAGGAGGAGCGCGCACCCCACGTATCGCGCGTCGTGCGCTCGACCCTCGACCGCACCGCCCGCAGCATCGGTCTGGAGGTCTCGGCATGAGAACCCTGCTCGTCGACAACCACGACTCCTACACCTACAACGTCTTCCACCTGCTGGCCGGCGTCTCCGGCGAAGAGCCGATCGTGGTCGATAACGACGCGGTCTCCTGGCGGGCGCTCTCGCGCTGGGACTTCGACGCGATCGTCCTCTCCCCCGGCCCCGGCAGCCCCGAGCGCTGGCACGACTTCTGCGTCTGCAACGACATCCTCCGCTACAGCGAGATCCCCGTGCTCGGCATCTGCCTCGGCCACCAGGGCTTGGGCCACCTGCTGAACGGCAAGGTCTCGAGCGCGCCGGAGGCGATGCACGGCCGGCTCAGCCGCATCCACCACGAGGACGACGGTCTCTTCGCCGGCATCCCGCAGGACTTCCCCGTCGTCCGCTACCACTCGCTGGCGATCACCGACATGGGCCCGGACGGCCACGTCACCGCCTGGGCGGACGACGGCGTGGTGATGGGGATCGAACACCGCCGCCGGCCGATGTGGGGCGTCCAGTTCCACCCCGAGTCGGTGGCGACCGAGCACGGTGCCCGCCTGGTCGAGAACTTCTACTCACTGGCAAACGGGCGCCGCTCACCGCGCTGGCGCGGCGCCAAACGGCCGCTGCAGGTACCGCCCCGGACCCGCGTGCGGCGCGCCCGCGGCGGCGGCGAGAGCGAGCTGCGCCTGCGCACGATCCCTGGCGAACCGGGCACCGAGCCGCTCTTCGAACGGCTCTTCGGCGACGCCGAGCACGCCTTCTGG
>JBAREU010000147.1:0-4383 GCA_049796515.1 Solirubrobacterales bacterium | reverse complement strand
CCATCGCAGGAACTCCCGCGAACGCGGCCTGGGAGGGGACTCCCGACGGTCGGTCGGCGAGAGCCTCCAACCCCACAAGCAACTCCTCCCGATCTGAGCCCAGCGCAACCGCCCGGTGCTCGAAGGCAGTTCGAGTAGTAGCGAGCGAGTAGGCGACGTCGGCCAGGTCGAGCTCGGGGTTGGCCTCGATGTGGGCGGCAAGGCGCTGCGCCGCTTCGGCGAGAGCCGGCTCGGCCTTGGCCGAGAGCGGCAGGAGAATCGGGCCAGAAGGGGGCTCGGCGGCGGGTTGCTCGACGAGCTCAACCTGTGGCGCCTCCTCCAAGATCACGTGGGCGTTGGTGCCGCTGACGCCGAAGGAGGAGATGCCGGCGCGGCGCGGGCGGCCGTCTGCCTGCCAGGGAAGCTCCTCGGTCAGGAGCTCGATCGCCCCGTCCTCCCAGGCGACTTTGGAGGAGGGCGCGTCGACGTGCAGCGTCCGCGGCAGGACGCCCTCGCGCATGGCCTGGATCATCTTGATCGTGCCGCCCACGCCCGCCGCGGCCTGGGTGTGGCCGATGTTCGACTTGAGCGAGCCGAGCTTCAGCGGCTTCTCCCGGTCGCGGCCGTAGGTGGCGAGCAGCGCCCCGGCCTCGATCGGGTCGCCGAGGACGGTGCCGGTGCCGTGTCCCTCGACCGCGTCGACGTCTTGGGGGGTGAGACCGGCGTTGGCGAGCGCCTGCAAGATCACCCGCTCCTGTGAGGGACCGTTGGGAGCGGTGAGGCCGTTGGAGGCGCCGTCCTGGTTGACCGCCGAGCCCTGGATCGTGGCGAGAACGGTGTGGCCGTTGCGCTGTGCATCAGAGAGGCGCTCAAGCAGAAGCACGCCGACTCCCTCGCCCCAGCCGGTGCCGTCGGCCGCCTCGGCGAAGGACTTGCAGCGTCCGTCGGCGGAGAGGCCGCGCTGGCCGCTGAAGGCGATGAAGGGACCCGGGGTGGCGAGGACCGTGACGCCACCGGCGAGAGCCAGGGTGCACTCGCCCTGGCGCAGCGCTTGAGAGGCGAGGTGCATCGCCACCAGCGAGGAGGAGCAGGCGGTGTCGACGGTGATCGCCGGGCCCTCGAGGCCGAGCGTGTAGGAGACGCGGCCCGAGACGACGCTGGAGGTGTTCCTGGCGGCCGACTCGTAGTCGTGGAAGGCGACTCCGGCGAAGACGCCGGTCTGGCTCTGCTGCAGCGACCCGGGGTCGATACCCGCGTCCTCCAGCGCCTCCCAACAGGATTCCAGCAGCAGTCTCTCCTGGGGGTCCATGACCAGCGCCTCGCGCGGGCTGATCGCGAAGAACTCGGCGTCAAAGCCGCCGGCGTCCTCGAGGAAGCCGCCCTCGCGGGTGTAGCTGGTGCCCGGGTTGTCCGGGTTCGGGTGGTAGATGCGATCCAGGTCCCAGCCGCGATCGGTGGGGAACCCGGCGATACCCTCGCGTCCCGCGGCGACGAGCTGCCAGAGCTCTTCGGGCGAGGAGACCCCTCCCGGGTAGCGGCAGGCCATGCCGACGATCGCGATCGGCTCCTCGCTCACCCGTGCCCCGATCGCGATCCGCCTGGCGGAGCCCCCGGCGGTGAGCTCGGCCAGCATGTGTTCGGCGAGGACGAGTGAGTTGGGGTAGTCAAAGACGGCGGTCGCACCGAGGTCGAGGTCGGTCGCGCCGTTTAGCCGGTTGCGCAGTTCGACCGCGCCCAGGGAGTCGAGACCCATGTCCCGGAACGCCCGCTTTGGCTCCACCTCCCGTGCCGAGGAGTGGCCGAGCACGGCGGCTGCGTGGGAGCGGACCAGGTCGAGGACGAGGTCGAGGCGCTTGGTGGCGGGCGTCTCGGCGAGGAGGGTTGCGAGCGAGCCGCGCGGGCCCTCTTGGCGCGCCGGAACGCGAACGAGCCCGCGCAGGATCGGCGCCAGCGCCCCCGCCTCGGCACGAGCGTGAAGAGCGGCCGGGTCGAACCGGACCGGCGCCAGCAGCGACGCGGAGAGGCGGCGGGCGGTGTCGAAGAGCTCCAGGCCTTCTTTGGCGCCGATCGGGGAGAAGCCGAGGCGCTGGCGGATCTGGTTTGCCAGCCGCGACATCGAGTCCCCCTCGCCGGACGTCGCACCGGCCTGCTCCCACAGCCCCCAGGCCAGTGAGATGGCGGGAAGCCCTTCGGCTTGGCGTAGAGCGGCGAGCGCGTCGAGGAAGCTGTTTGCCGCGGCGTAGTTGGCCTGGGCAGCGCTGCCGAGCAGGCCGGCGGCTGAGGAGAACATCAGGAACTGGGAGAGGTCGAGCTCTCTGCTCAGCTCGTGCAGGTGCCAGGCAGCCGTCGCCTTGGGGCGCATCGTGCGCCCGAGGCGCTCGACGCTCATCGAGTCGAGGACACCGTCATCCATCACGCCGCCGCAATGAACGATCGCGCCCAGGGGGTGCTCGGCCGGGATCGAGGCGAGGAGCTTCTCCACCTCCGCGCGGTCGGCGAGATCGCGGTCGGCGTCGACCAGGAGCACGTGGCGGACGCCGTGCTCATCGGTGAGGTGTTGGGCGATCAGCGCTCCAAGGCCGCCGGGACCGTCTGTGATCAGCACGGTTCGCTCGGGGTCGAGCGGCTCGCTTGTCTCCGCTTCCTCTTCGGCCCCAATCCTGGTCAGGCCGGGGGCGAGCAGCTCTCCTTCACGCAGGGCGAGCTGGGGCTCTTCGGTGCCCATTGCGAGGGCGGCCTGCAGCGCCTCGCCCGAGGCCTCGGACCCGTCCGTGTCGATCAGGGCAAAGCGGCCGGGGTGCTCGGAGATCGCCGAGCGGACCAGTCCCCATACCGCCGCGGCGGCGAGGTCGGGTGCCTCGCCCTCGGCGGCGGCGATGGCGCCCCTGGTCACGAGCACGAGGCGCGCGTCCGCCGGGCGTTCCCCATCGGCGACCCACTGCTGCAACAGGGAGAGCGTGTTCGCGGCCGTCGCTTGCGCGACGTCGGCCGGGCTTCCGTCCCCCTCGGCAGCCGGGAATACGACCTCGATCGTCTCCGTTGGAGAGTCGTCAGCCGAGGGTGCTGGCAGAGCCTTCCACTCGACCCTGTACAGGGAACGGCGTTGACGGGCCGCTTTGATCTCGTCCAACTCGAGTGGGCGCGCTGCCACCGAGCCAGCAACGAGGACCGGCTCGCCCTCCGCGTCGAAGGCGGTCAGGCTGAGTGGCGTCTCGCCATCGAGCGCGATGCGCAGCCGCAGCGCCGACGCACCCCCCCTCTGCAGGCTGGTGTCCCGCCAGAAGAAGGGCAGCTCGATCCCCGCGGCACTCCGGCCGACGAGTCCAAGCACCTGCAGGCCCGACTCGAGCAGCGCCGGGTGCAGACCGAACCGCGCCGCGTCCTCGACCAGATCCTCGGGCAAGGACGCTTCGGCATAGACGTGCTCACCCTTGGCCCATGCGCTGGTCAGCCCCTGGAAGGCGGGCCCGTAGTCGAGCCCGTGCTCGGCGAGCAGGTCGTAGACGTAGCCGACCTCGACCGGCTCGGCGCCCTCGGGCGGCCAGGCCTCGAGCGCCTCGTGACTGCCGATGGCTCGCTCAGAGAGGACACCGCCCGCGTTCAGGGTCCACTCCTCGTCTTCGTCTAGCCGTGAGTGGATCGAGAGCTCGCGCTTCTCATCTTCTCCGGGGCCCGAGACCGCGACCTGGATCGCCACCGAACCGGCCTCGGGGACGAGGAGGGGAGCCTGCAGGGTCAGCTCCTCGATCGTCTCGGACCCGGCCTGCTCGGCCGCACGCAGCGCCAGCTCGAGGAGGGCGGCGCCGGGTAGGAGGACTGTCTCGCCGACGACATGGTCCGCCAACCAGGGGTGGGTGGCGAGGGAGAGCCGTCCGGTGAGCAGCACTCCCTCGTTCTCGCCGGCGAGCTCGACGGCCGCCCCCAGCAGCGGATGATCCGCCGCGGTCTGCCCAGCGGCGGTCAGGTCTCCGGCTCCATCCTGGGCCGAAGCGATCCAGTAGCGCTTGCCCTGGAAGGGGTAGGTCGGCAGGGATACGCGCTTGGCGCCGGTGCCGGCGAAGAAGGCCTCCCAGTCGAGCTTCGCGCCGGCGGCGTGGGCGCCGGCGATTGCGACGGAGACCGCGCCGGCCTCCTCGCGTCCCTCGCGCAGGGTGGGGACGAAAGCAACCTTGTCCTGCTCCTCGCCCAGGCACTCGCCCGCCATCGCGCAGAGCACCGGGTCGGGACCAAGCTCGATGTAGGTGGTGGTGCCTTGCTTAGCGAGAGCAGCGACCGCATCGGCAAAGCGCACCGGCTCGCGCACATGGCGCACCCAGTAGGCGGGGTCTGTGGCCTGCTCCGTGGTGAGCGTCTCGCCGCTGACGTTGGAGACGATCGCGAGCTTCGGGTCGCTGAAGCTGAGGG
>JBAREU010000146.1:0-10348 GCA_049796515.1 Solirubrobacterales bacterium | reverse complement strand
CCCCCGCTCGATCCGCGAGTCGACCCCGACCGCCTGCGCCGCGGCGCGCTGCTCGATCGCCTCCAGCATCGGCATTGCCTTGGCAGCCTCGGCGGGAATGGAGCAGTCGAGCGGCAGGCGCTTGGGCACCACGGCGAGATAGGCGGGCATGAGCGTGGCGTCCTCCGCCCGTGCCAGGCGCAGCGCCGCGTCCACCGCGCGGCGCGAGATCGCGGTGCCCGTGAAGGGCAACAGGATCTGGTGGATGACCTGCGGGCGCTCCGAGCGCCGCCCGCGCAGGCGAGAGCGGGCGAGGAGGTAGCCGCCAACCAGCCCGGCGAGGAGCGCGACGACAATCAGGATTCGCTCGACGTTCACTCCCGCGCCTCCTTGAGCCCTCGGCGAGCAACGATGCGAACGTCGACCCCGGGGGGCGCGGCAGCCATCAGGCGCAGCGGCAACGGCTCCCGCAGCCTCGCCAGGCCGCGACGGGGCTCGGACTCGCCGACCATGACGTAGGTGATGCCGCGCTCGCGGACCACCTCGGCGGCGCCCTGGACGAGGTCGTCGTTCTCCTCGATCAGGAAGTTGGCGCCGAGCACCGAGGCCAGGTGGCGCAGCGCCGTGACCTGTCGCTCGACCTCGCCCTCGATCGCCTGGCTCGGCGGCTTGACCCAGAGGAGGTCGAGCTCGGTGCCGAGCCGCTGGGCAGAGCGCCAGGCGCGACGCACGAGGCGCTGCGAGGAAGGTTGCGGACGAACCAGGGCAAGCAGTCGCTCGCCCACGGCTTTCGGCGCCTCGGCGGCGACCCGCCCCTCGCGCGTGCCAAGCGGCGCCTCGACCACCAGCCGCTTCGCCTCGACCTCCTGGGCGACCTGGCGCAACGCCACCTCGCGCAGCGCCAGCAGGTTCTCCACGGTGAAGAAGTTGCGCAGCGCCGCCTCGATGCTCTCACCCGGATAGACCTTGCCCGCCCGCAGGCGCTCGATCAGCGCCTCGGGGGTGAGGTCGATCAGCACGACTTCGTCGGCCTCGGCGAGCACGGCGTCGGGAATCGTCTCCCGCACCCGCGTCCCGGTCAGCTCGGCGACCTGGTCGTTCAGCGACTCGAGGTGCTGGACGTTGACGGTGGAGAAGACGTCGATCCCGGCAGCGAGCACGTCGCGCACGTCTTCGTAGCGCTTCTCGTGCTCAGCTCCGGGCGCATTGGTGTGCGCGAGCTCATCGATCAGTGCCAGCTCAGGTGCGTGAGCCAAGAGAGCCGGCAGGTCCATCTCCTCGAGATCGGTGCCGCGGTAGGTGAGGCGGCGTCGGGGGATCGTCTCCAGCCCGTCTGCCAGGGCCGACGTCTCGGGGCGTTTGTGAGGCTCCATATAGCCGATCGCGACGTCTCGCCCGGCCTCCTGCTCGGCATGCCCTTCCTGCAGCATCCGGTAGGTCTTGCCGACGCCAGCCGCCATCCCGATGAAGACCTTGAGGTGTCCTCGTCCCCCGGTGTTCACCGCCCCATCCTCCTCCGCCGTCTTCGCGGCGGGCAAGGCTCAGGCCCCGAGGACGTTGTGAATCACGAGATCGATCGCCTTGATCCCGATGAAGGGAACGATCAGGCCGCCGAGGCCGTAGATCGACATGTTGCGACGCAGCAGCGCCGTGGCGCCGACCGGCCGGTAGCGGACGCCGCGCAAGGCCAGCGGCACCAGCAGCGGGATGATCAGCGCGTTGAAGACGATCGCCGAGAGGATCGCCGAGAGCGGCGTGCCCAGCGACATGATGTTGAGGTCGTCGAGCGGCCCGCGCTCACCCGGATTGGCGGCGTAGGTGAAGGCGAAGATCGCCGGCAGGATCGCGAAGTACTTGGCGACGTCGTTGGCGATCGAGAAGGTGGTCAGCGCACCGCGGGTGATCAGCAGCTGCTTGCCGATCTCCACGATCTCTATGAGCTTCGTCGGGTTGGAGTCGAGGTCGACCATGTTGCCCGCCTCGCGAGCAGCCTGGGTGCCGGTGTTCATCGCCACCCCGACATCTGACTGAGCCAGTGCGGGCGCATCGTTCGTGCCGTCGCCCGCCATCGCGACCATCCGGCCTTCGGCCTGGTGTCCGCGGATCAGCTCGAGCTTCTGCTCGGGCGTCGCTTCGGGCAGGAAGTCATCCACCCCCGACTCCTCGGCGATCTTGGCCGCGGTGAGGCGGTTGTCGCCGGTCACCATCACGGTGCTGATCCCCATCCGGCGCAGCTCATCGAAGCGGGCGCTCATCCCCTCCTTGACGATGTCCTTCAGGTAGACGACCCCGAGAACGTGGTTGTCGCGGCAGACCGCGAGCGGAGTGCCTCCGTCGCGGCCGATCAGGTCGAGCTGCTCCTGCAGCTCGACCGGCGGCCGTCCGCCTTGCTCCTCGACAAAGCGGATGATCGCGTCGCCGGCGCCCTTGCGGTACTGGTTGCCGTTCACGTCGACCCCGCTCATCCGCGTTTCGGCGGAGAAGGGGACGAAGTGGGACTCGTGAGACTGGAGCTGGCGCTCGCGGATTCCGTACTCCTTGGCGAGGACGACGATCGAGCGGCCCTCGGGGGTCTCGTCGGCGAGCGAGGAGAGCTGCGCCGCCTCGGCCAGCTCTGACTCCTCGATCCCCGGCATCGGGATGAACTGGGTCGCCTCGCGGTTGCCGAGGGTGATCGTCCCGGTCTTGTCGAGCAGCAGCACGTCGACATCTCCGGATGCCTCGACCGAGCGGCCGGAGAGAGCGAGGACGTTGTGGCGGACGAGGCGATCCATGCCGGCGATCCCGATCGCCGAGAGCAGGGCGCCAATCGTGGTCGGGATCAGCGCTACGAGCAGCGCGATCAGGGTCACCACCGAGGCGTCGGTCCCTGAGAACTCGGCGAATGGACGCAGCGTCACTACGACGGCGAGGAAGACGAGGGTGAGGCCGGCGAGCAGGATGTTGAGGGCGATCTCGTTCGGCGTCTTTCGCCGCTCCGCCCCCTCGACCAGGGCGATCATCTTGTCGAGGAAGCTCTGGCCGGGCTCCTGAGTGATCTCGACCACGATCCGGTCCGAGAGCACTCGGGTGCCGCCGGTTACGGCGCTGCGATCGCCGCCGGACTCGCGCACCACGGGTGCCGACTCGCCAGTGATCGCCGACTCGTCGACCGAGGCAATGCCCGCGATCACGGTGCCGTCGCCGGGGATCGTCTCCCCCGCCTCGACCACGACGACATCCCCACGCTGCAGCTCCGAGGCGGGCTTCTCCCCGCCATCCCGCAGGCGTGCGACGGTCTCGGTGCGCATCGAGCGCAGGGCGTCGGCCTGTGCCTTGCCCCGACCCTCGGCCAAGGCCTCGGCGAAGTTGGCGAAGACCACGGTCAGCCAGAGCCAGACGCCAATCGAGAACGCGAACCAGGCCGGCTCGTCGCCACCGCCGAGCGGCGGCCCACCGAAGACCTGGATCAGCCACCCGACGGTGGTGATGACCGCGCCGATCTCGACCACGAACATCACCGGGTTGCGGATCTGGTGGCGCGGATCGAGCTTGACCAGCGAGTCGACGATCGCCCGCACCATGATCGCGCGGTCAAACAGCGAGCGCGGCTCGTTGCGAAGGGTCTCGTCGGTCATCTTTCGGTCTCCTCATCGAGGGCGAGATTGAGCTTCAGGACGTTCACCCCGGGCTCGCCGAAGAGCGCCAGGAAACGACCCTCGGTGTTCTCCTCGATCAGGTCTTCGACTCGATCGAGCGGGAGACCGCGCACCTCGGCGACTCGGTGCGCCTGGATGCGCGCGTTGGCCTCGGAGATGTGTGGGTCGACGCCGGAGGCCGAGGTGGTGACGGCGTCGACAGGCACGTCGGCCTCGGTAAGGCCGGGGTTGTAGGGGCGCTCCAGGGCCAGGTAGCCGTCGAGCTGTTCTTCGAAGAATTCGGAGAGTTCTTTGTTGTTCGGCCCGAGGTTGTTGAAATAGGTGACGTTGGCGCTGTATTCAGTGGCTGAGGGGCGGCCTTGGAAGTAGCGCGGCAGGCCACGGAAGTCCTGGCCGATCAGCTTCGAGCCGACGAGCTTGCCGTCGACCTCGATCCTGCTGCCGTCGGCGGCGCCGGGGAAGAGCACCTGGGCGACGCCGGTGGTCAGCAGCGGGTAGGCGAGGCCGACCACCAAGGTAAAGAAGACGATCGCGAGCGTCGCGGTGAGGAGGTCTTTGCGCAGGTGGTTCATCTCAGAAGAGCTGGTCGGTCAGTCCCTGCACGATCGGTCCGAGCAGGAAGGCGGGGAGGAAGGTGAGCGCGGCGACAATGACCACGACACCGATCAGCAGCACGACGAAGGTGGGCGAGTCGGCGCGGAAGGTGCCGGCGCCGGCCGGAGCGATTTTCTTGCCGGCGAGGGAGCCGGCCACGGCAAGCGCCGCGATTAGCGGCAAGAAGCGAGAGAGGAGCATCACAAAGCCACCGAGCAGATTGGCGAAGCTGAACGCTTCCGAGCCGACGTTGCCGGGCGCATTCGGCTGCAGGAAACCGGTGTAGCCGGCGAAGGCCGAGCCGTTGTTGTTGGCCTGCGACATGTAGGCGTAGAGCGACTCCGAGAAGCCCTGCGGGCCGGGGTTGTAGATCGACTGGGTGCCGTCGGGGCTGGCAACCGCCCAAGCGGTCGCGAAGAGGACCAGCAGGGGCGTCACCAGGACGCCGACGAGGACCAGCTTCACCTCGCGCGACTCGATCTTCTTGCCGAGGAACTCCGGCGTGCGGCCGACCATCAGCCCTGCGATAAAAACCGTCAGCAGGACGAAGAGCAGCATGTAATAGAGGCCCGAGCCGACCCCGCCGAAGACCACCTCGCCGGTCCCCATGTTGGCGAGTGGAACGAGGCCGCCGATCCCGGTCAGCGAGTCGAGCGCGGCGTTGACCGCGCCACAGGAGGTGACCGTGGTGACCGCCGTCCACAGCGAGGAATCGGCGATGCCGAAGCGCTGCTCCTTGCCCTCCATGTTGCCGCCGGTGGAGCCGTCGAAGGCACTGGTGAGAACGCCAGCGTGGTGCTGCGCTGGGCTGCCGTGCTGCTCGGCGACGTAAACGACCGCGACGGCGACGATGAACATCGCCATCATCGCCGCGTAGAGCGCCCAGCCCTGGCGGCGGTTGCCGATCATGCGGCCGAAGGTGTAGGTGAGGGCGGTCGGGATGATCAGGATCAGCAGCAGCTCGACGAAGTTGGTGAGGCCGCTCGGGTTCTCGAACGGCATCGCGCTGTTGACGTTGAAGAAGCCGCCGCCGTTGGTCCCCAGCTCCTTGATCGCCTCCTGCGAGGCAACCGGGCCGAGCGCCAGGGTTTGGGACCCGCCGGCGATCGTGTCGAAGACCTGCGAGCCATCGAGGGTCTGGATCACACCCTGGGAGACGAGCACTAGCGCGGCGATGAATGAGATCGGCAGCAAGATGTAGAGGTTGATCCTGAGCAGGTCGGTCCAGAAGTTGCCGAGGGACGCTCCGGATCGAGCGGCGAAGCCGCGGATCACCGCGGCGAGCGCGGCGATCCCGACCGCGGCGGAAACGAAGTTCTGCACCGTCAGCCCCGCCATCTGGACGAAGTAGGTAAGCGTCGTCTCGCCGCCGTAGTACTGCCAATTGGTGTTGGTGACAAAGGAGGAGGCGGTGTTGAAGCTGAGGTTCCAGGGGCCGGAGTCGAAGCCGTCGGGATTGAACGGCTGGATGCTCTGGGTGCGAAGCATCAGATAGAGGACCAGCCAGGAGAGCAGGCTGAAGACGACGATCGAGCGTGCGTAGGCCTTCCAGTCCTGCCCCTCATCGGGCCGCACGCGCAACACCTGGTAGGAGAAGTGCTCGAGTGGCCCGAGGAGGGGGGACAGGAAGACCCTTTCGCCCTGGAAGACCTTGGCGATGTAGCCGCCGACGAGCGGCACCAGCGCCGTCAGCACGATCAGGAAGACGACGATCTGCAGCCAGCCCTGCGTCATATCCGGCCCAGCGCTCCGATCGCCGCGTAGAGAAGCGCGAAGGCGATCAGGGCCAGGGCGATCGAGACGAGGTCCACGGTTCGATCATGGAACGAACCGCATCAAGGCCGCATAAAGGAAACGCCCCTCCGCATACAGATTTCGTAAAGGTCGACTTCAGCCGGAGAAGCGATAGCCGACGCCTGGGTCGGTACGTATGTAACGAGGGCCACCAGCAGGCTCGATCTTGCGACGAAGGTTGGCGAGGTGGACGCGCAGCACCTGGACGTCATCCACGTACTCCGGTCCCCACACCTCCGCGAGCAGAGTGCGGTGGGTCATCAAGCGGCCCCGGTTTTGCGCCAGTACCCGCAGCAGCTCGAACTCGGTCGGGGTCAGGTGAATCGGCTCGCCGTCGCGACGGACCAGGCGGGCGAGGAGATCGATGTCCAGACCGTCGGCGGTGATGAGCGGCTCCGTCGCTTCGGGCTGCGAGCGCCTGAGAACCGCTTCGAGCCGAGCCACCAGCTCCGGCGGCCCGAAGGGCTTCGTCACGTAGTCGTCGGCGCCGGCTGCGAGGGCGCGCACCTTCGCATCCTCCTCCCCCACAGCGGAGAGGACGATGATCGGCATCTCGCTCCACTCGCGCAAACGCTTGGTGATCTCGATGCCATCGACGTCCGGCAGCATCAGGTCGAGGATCGCCGCGGCGGGAGGTCTCACCGCGGCCTTGCTGAGTGCCTCTTCGCCGCTGCCCGTCGGCACTGCCTCGAAGCCGGCATCGCGAAGGATCACCTCCAGCGCCTTGAGGATCTGCGGCTCGTCGTCGCAGACGAGAACTCGAGTGACGTCGTTCATGGCTCCTTTGCCCCTCCGGCGGGAAACGTAACGACGAAGCTGGTTCCCTGGCCGGGTAGCGACTCGAGCCCGATCTCGCCGCCGTTTGCCTCGACGAATCCCTTGACGATCGCCAGGCCGAGACCAGAGCCCGTGTCGCTGCGGCCCGTGCTCCCACGCTGAAATGGCTCGAAGATCGCCTGCCGCTCGTTCTCGGGTATGCCGGGGCCCTGGTCCACGACGCGGACCACGACGGCGTCGCCCACGAGCCTCGACCTTGCCTGGACCGGCCTACCGTCGCTGTGTCGGATCGCGTTGTCGAACAGGTTCTCGAAGGCGCGCTCCAGCTGAGCCGCATCCCCGTTGATCATCGGCAGGTCGGCCTCGACGGCAAGTCGAATCGAGCCTGGGTTGGACACAGCTGCGCGAGCGGTCTCCAGCACCTCCGCGAGATCGACCGGTCTCGGGTGCGGCTCCGCCTTTCCGGCCTCCAACCGGGACATGTCGAGCAGGTTCTCGACCAAGCGAGAAAGACGATTGCCCTCACCGACGATCGCGGCACTCAGCTCTGCGCGCTCGTCCTTGGTCAACGTCTCGGACCCGAGCGCAGAGCCTCCAGCGATGATCGAGGTCAGCGGCGTCCGCAGGTCGTGGGAGATGGACCGCAGCAGGGCGGTCTTCAGCTCGTCGCTGCGCCGCAACGCCTCGGCCTCGACCGCCTCCGCCTGCATCCGATCGCGCTCGCGGGTCAGAGCCTCCAGCTCGGCAAGCGCGTGGGCCGCTTCCTCGCGGCGGCGCTCGGCTTCGATGGCGCGAGCACGCGCGAGGCCAGCAACCGAGCTGCTGACGACCGCCGCGATGACGAAGGCAGCCAGTGCGACCCAGTTCTCCTCCTCGGCGATAGCGAAGCGGTGCAGGGGCGGGATCTGGAAGAAGTTGAAGGCGGCGGCGCTGGCAACCGATGCGAGCAGTCCCAGCCGCAAGCCCCACACGATCGAGATCAACAGGATCGCGGGGAGGTAGACGACCCCGAGCGAGACGACCGGCGCCACCGACTTGAGCGGGTAGACGAGCACGGTGCCCACCGCTACGGCGGCGAGCGTCGCCAGGACCCCGAGCCATGTAGCTGGCGGCTCGCTACCCAAGCCAGTGGGGATCTGCTGTCGACGCATCGAGTGTCAGGGTATGCGGCTGCTGAAGCCAGAGCGCTACCGTGGGTCGATGGCGTCTCCCCACCTGTGGCCGTCCGTTTCCTACGAGGACTGGAGTGAGACCTGCGACACGCTTCACGCGCACACGCAGGTGCTGGGAAAGATCGCCGCGACGCTGGCACCACCTGAGCCACAGCTCCAGCACGCCGCGCTGCGCCTGACCGCGCGGGGCTGGGAGACGGGTCCGCTGCCGGCGCCGGACGGCTCGGGCGCGCTTGTCATCGCGCTGGACCTGCACACGCACGAGGCTGTGGTCGAGCACAGCGACGGCCGCGCTCGAAAAGTTCCCCTGCTTCCCGACCGTGCGGTCGGAGCCGTTACGCACGAGCTGCTGGAGACAGTGGCCGACCTGGCCGGCGCCGTCGAGATCGATCCGACGCCACAGGAGGTGTCATGGAGCGTCCCGCTCGATGAGGACGACGAACATGCGAGCTATGACCCCGATCAGGTCTCCTCCTACTTCGCTGCCGCGACTCAGGCGGCGCTCGTCCTGGCTGACTTCAGGGCTCCGTTCCGCGGCCGGTCCTCGCCGGTCAACGCCTGGTGGGGCTCGTTCGACCTCGCTGTGAACCTCTACTCCGGGGTCCCGGCCGACCCTCCCTCGGACGACTTCATCATGCGCAACTCGATGGACTCCCAGGAGGTGGCGGTGGGATGGTGGCCCGGCGACCCCAAACTGGGCAAAGCGGCGTTCTACGCCTACGCCCACCCGGCGCCGCCGGGCTTCGAGGACGGCTCTATCTCGCCGCCGAGCGCACGCTGGAACGGTGAGCTCGGCCTCTACGTCCTCGACTGGGACGACGTGCGCGCCAGCGACGATCCACATGCGTTCGCACTCGAATTCGCCCGCTCGGCGTTCCAACACGCCTGCCTCGTCTGCGGCTGGGATGAGCGGCTCGCGGCGAGTGCCGAGGGGGCACCGCCACCTGTCGTTTGATCTCGAGGGCCGTGTCGATTTCGGCGGACCTCGTTCGACGTAGTGGGTAGAGGCGGGAATATCGGGCATACCGAGCTTCCGCAAAGACGACCCGAAAGGACAAGAGATGAGAGTGATGGCGATCGTCAAGGCAAGCGAGGACTCCGAGGCGGGCAAGATGCCGAGCGAGGAGCTGCTCGCCGCGATGGGCGAGTTCAACGAGGAGATGGTCAAGGCCGGCGTGCTGCTGGCCGGCGAGGGACTGCACCCGTCCTCCAAAGGCGTCCGCGTCAGCTTCGGCGGCGGCGGTGAGCGGACGGTGATCGACGGCCCCTTCGCCGAGACCAAGGAGCTGATCGCCGGCTACTGGCTGATGCAGGTGCGCTCCTTCGACGAAGCGGTGGAGTGGATCAAGCGCTGTCCCAACCCGCACGACGAAGCGGGCGAGATCGAGATCCGCCAGGTGTTCGAGGCCGAGGACTTCGGCGAGGAGTTCACGCCTGAGCTGCGCGAGCAAGAGGAGCGGATCCGCACCCAGGCGGAGCAGAACCAGTAGGCGGCCGGACAGCGCGGCGGGCGAGACGATGAGCGAGAGGGACGCCCGCCGCGCGATCGACGCGGTCTGGAGGATCGAGGCGGCACGGCTGATCGCGGCGCTGGCGCGGATCGTCGGCGACGTCGGGATCGCCGAGGAACTCGCGCAGGACGCGCTGGTGGCGGCGCTCGAACAGTGGCCGGAGTCCGGCGTACCCGACAACCCCGGCGCCTGGCTGATGGCGACCGCCAAGCACCGCGCGATCGACCGGCTGCGCCGCAACGAGATGGCGGCGCGCAAGGAGGAGGAACTGGGACGGGAAGTCGAGCTCCGCGCGCGGCTGGCCGAGCGCGACCTCGCGGCCGCCGCCGACGACGAGATCGAAGACGACCTGCTCAGCCTGATCTTCACCGCCTGCCATCCGGTGCTGGCAACCGAGGCGCGGGTGGCGCTGACCCTGCGCCTGGTCGGTTCGCTGACCACGGCGGAGATCGCCCGCGCCTTCCTCGTCAAGGAGTCGACCGTGGCGCAGCGGATCGTCCGCGCCAAGCGCAGCCTGGCCGAGGCGCGGGTGCCGATCGAGGTGCCGGGCGCGGCCGAGCGCGAGCAGCGACTCGCCTCGGTGCTGGAGGTGATCTACGCGATCTTCAACGAGGGGTACGCGGCAAGCGGCGGCGAGGACTGGATCCGCGCCGACCTCTGTGAGGAGGCGATGCGGCTTGGCCGCATCCTCGTCGGGCTGGCGCCGCGCGAGCCCGAGGCACTGGGCCTGGTGGCCCTGATGGAGCTGCAGGCGGCGCGCTTCCCGGCGCGGACCGGCGCTGGCGGCCAGGCAATTCCGCTGCTGGAGCAGGATCGCTCGCGCTGGGACTTCGTCCTGATCGGGCGTGGGCTGAAGGCGCTGGAGCGGGCCGAGGCGCTGGGC
>JBAREU010000145.1:0-5078 GCA_049796515.1 Solirubrobacterales bacterium | reverse complement strand
GCGCAGGTGGCCGCGGTGGCGGCCGGGCTGCGCGACCTCGGCGTCGAGCCCGGCGACCGCGTCGTCGCCTACGTGCCGAACATCCCCGAGGCGATAGTCGCCTTCCTCGCGACTGCTTCGATCGGCGCCGTCTGGTCGAGCTGCTCGCCCGACTTCGGCCCGGCCAGCGTGATCGACCGCTTCGCCCAGATCGAGCCAAAGGTGCTGTTCGCCGTCGACGGCTACCGCTACGGCGGCAAGGACTTCGATCGCCGCGACGTGCTCGCCGAGCTGCAGGCGGCGATGCCGAGCCTGGCGCGCACGGTGGTCCTCCCCTATCTCGACCCAGAGCCAGACCTCTCCCCTCTGCGCGACGCGAGCCGCTGGGGCGAGCTACTCGCCGCCGGCGAGGGCGCGGAGCTTGCCTTCGAGCGCGTCCCCTTCGACCACCCGCTCTGGGTCCTCTACTCCTCCGGCACGACCGGCCTGCCAAAGGCGATCGTCCAGGGCCAGGGCGGCATCCTGCTCGAGCACCTGAAGAAGCTCCACCTGCACGTCGACGCGCATCCCGGCGATCGCCTCTTCTGGTTCACGACGACCGGCTGGATGATGTGGAACTTCCTCGTCTCCGGCCTGCTGACCCGCGCCGCGATCGTGCTCTACGACGGCAATCCGGGCCACCCGGACATGAGCGTGCTCTGGGACCTGGCGGCGCGCGCCGGCGTGACCATGTTCGGCACCAGCGCCTCCTACATCGCTGCCTGCATGAAGGCCGGGGTCGAACCCGGCGCCGGCCGCGACCTCGCCCGGTTGAAGGCGATCGGCTCGACCGGGTCACCGCTCTCGCCCGAGGGCTTCGACTGGATCTACGAGCAGCTCGGCAAGGACACCTGGCTCTTCTCAACCAGCGGCGGCACCGATCTCTGCACCGCCTTCGTCGGCGGCACGCCGCTCTTGCCGGTCTACCGGGGCGAGCTGCAGGCGCGGGCGCTCGGCGCCGCGGTCGAGGCCTGGGACGAAGACGGCCGCTCAGTGATCGACGAAGTCGGTGAGCTGGTCGTCACCGAGCCAATGCCCTCGATGCCGGTCCGCTTCTGGGGCGATCCCGACGGCGGCCGCTACCGGGCCAGCTACTTCGAGCACTACCCCGGCGTCTGGCGCCATGGCGACTGGATCGAAATCACCTCGCGCGGAACCGCGGTGATCTACGGCCGCTCCGACTCGACCATCAATCGCTCCGGCATCCGCATGGGGACCAGCGAGATCTACCGCGCCGTACTCGGCATCGACGCGATCGTCGATGCCCTCGTGGTCGACGTCCCCCGTCCCGGCACCGAGGGCTGGATGCCGCTCTTCGTCGTCCTCCGCGAGGACGACGAGCTCGACGACGAGTTGCGGCGCGAGATCGCCCGTCGCGTGCGCGAGACCTGCTCACCGCGCCACGTACCCGATGAGGTCTTCGCGATCGCCGAGGTGCCACGCACGCTCAGCGGCAAGGTGCTGGAGGTGCCGGTGAAGCGGATCCTGATGGGGACTCCGCCGGAGAAGGCGGCCAGCCGAGACTCGCTCGCCAACCCGGCGGCGCTCGACTACTTCGTGGAGATGGCTAGGCCGGCGTAACCGGGTTGCGCCGCTCGGCGAACGAGCGGTCCTTGCTCGCCGCCATCGCGAAGCGGCGAATCAGCTCGGACCGCAGGTCCTCCGGCTGCACGACTGCGTCGACGACCAGCTCCGAGGCGAGGTGGAGGATGTCGATGTCCGCCGCGTACTCCTCGCGTTTGCGCTCTACGAACTCTGCCCGCTCGGCCTCGTCCTCGATCGCCTGGATCTGGTTGTAGAAGACGGCGTTGATCGCCGCCTCGGGCCCCATCACGGCGATCGAGGCGCTGGGCAGAGCGATGCAGCAGTCGGGCTCGAAGGCCGGGCCGGCCATCGCGTAGAGGCCGGCGCCGTAGGCCTTGCGGATTACCACCGAGAGCTTTGGCACGGTCGCTTCCGAGACGGCGCTGATCATCTTCGCCCCGTGGCGGATGATGCCCTGGCGCTCGACCGCGGTGCCGATCATGAAGCCGGGCACGTCGGCGAGGAAGAGCAGCGGCACGTTGAAGGCGTTGCAGGTCTGGATGAAGCGCGCCGCCTTGTCGGCGGAGTCGACGAAGAGCACACCGCCTTTCTGGCGCGGCTGGTTGGCGACGACACCGACGACGCAGCCATCGAGCCGGCCGTAGCCGACGATCAGCTCTTTCGCCCAGCGCTTGTGCACTTCGAGCAAGCTGTCGGCGTCGAGCAGCACGTCGAGCAGCTCGCGCATGTCGAATGGCTGGTTCTCGTCGGCGGGGACGATCTCCGCGATCGACGCGTCGGAGCCGGGCGCCGCGGCCGTGGTCGCCGGCGGCTCCTCACGCCAGTTACCCGGCATGTAGGCGAGGTATCGCCGGGCGAGGTCTATCGCCTCCTCATCCGTCTTGACCAGGAAGTGGCCGCAGCCGGAGACACCGGTGTGCATCTTCGCCCCGCCCATCTCCTCCAGCGTCACCTTCTCGCCGATCACCATCTCCGCCATCCGTGGCGACCCCAGGTACATCGAGGCATTCCCCTCGCGCATGATCACGACGTCGCAGAAGGCGGGGATGTAGGCACCACCGGCGGCGCTCGGCCCGAACAGCAGGCAGACCTGCGGCACCTGGCCGGAAAGGCGCACCTCGTTGTGGAAGATGCGGCCGGCGCCGCGCCGGCCCGGGAACATCTGCACCTGATCCGTGATCCGCGCCCCGGCCGAGTCGACCAGGTAGACCATCGGCACCTGCAGCACCAGGGCCCGCTCCTGGATGCGGAGGATCTTCTCGACCGTCTTCGGTCCCCAGGAGCCGGCCTTGACGGTCGGGTCGTTGGCCATCAGCGCGACGCGGCGTCCGTCGATCGTCGCCAGGCCGGTAACCACCCCGTCGGCGCCGAGCCCCTCCTCGTTCCAGTTGGCCAGCAATGCTTCCTCGGCAAAGGAGCCGGCGTCGACGAGGCGCTCGACCCGCTCGCGTACCGGCAGCTTGCCCTGCTCCTCGGTCTTCTCGTGGTGGCGTTGCGGGCCGCCGGCCAGCGCCGCCTCCAGTGCCTGCTCGAACTCGGTCACGTCGCGGAGACTATTCGGACGCCTGGCCGCCGAGCCAGTCGACCGGTCCGGCCTTCAGCACATGGGCGCCCAGCGGCCTGCCGAGCACCTCCTGCGCCGCGCGCGAGGCCTCGATCAGGCGCGGCAGCTCGACTCCGGTCTTGACCCCCATCTCGTGCAGCATCGAGATCACGTCCTCGGTCGAGACGTTGCCGGTCGCTCCCGGCGGCACCGGGCACCCACCCAACTCACCGAAGCTCGCCTCGAAGGAGTCGACTCCCTGCTCCAAGGCGGCCAGGACATTTGCGAGCCCCTGGCCGCGAGTGTTGTGGAAGTGCGCGGTCAGCTCGATCCCCGCGAGCCGCTCGCGCGCGGTGGCGAAGAACTCGCCGATCTGGCGCGGGTTGGCCATCCCCGTGGTGTCGCCGAAGCCGACCTCCTCGCAGCCGGCAGCGGCGAGGCGCTCAGCGATCGCGAAGACTCGATCCGGCGGCACCTCTCCCTCGTAGGGACAGCCGAAGGAGGTCGAGATGACGCCCTCGCGGCGCAGCCCGGCCTCGCCGGCCGCGGCCAGCGTCCGCTCCAGCCCAGCAAGCGACTCCTCGATCGAGCGGTTGACGTTCTTGCGGTTGTGGGTCTCCGAGGCGGAGACGAAGACGTTGACCTCGTCGAAGCGGTCGCGCAGCCCCAGCGCCCGCTCCAGCCCCCGTTCGTTCGGGATCAGGACCGAGAAGGAGACCCCCTTGCGACGCTGCACCGCGCTCAGCACCTCCTCGGCGTCGGAGAGCTGCGGGATAACGTCCGGCCGCACGAACGAGGTCACCTCCAGCCGCGTCAGCCCGCTGGCGGAGAGTAGGTCGATCAAGCGCACCTTCTCCGCGGTGGCGATCGTCTCCGGCTCGTTCTGGAACCCGTCGCGCGGCCCGACCTCGCGGATCCGAACGCTGCTCGGCATGTCGGCCATCGCCATCGAGATTACGCAGCCGGCTGGGCCATCTGACCGAAGTCGACGACGCGGCGCTCGTGCATGCCGACGCCGATCGTGCGCTCGCCCTCGACGACCTCGACGTCGAAGCGGAGCTTGCGCCCGTCGACGATCTCGCGCAGGGTCACGTGCGCACGGCAAGTGGAGCCCTCGGCCGCCGCCGCCACGTGCTTGACGCAGACCTCAAAGCCGACGGTGGCCTTGCCCTCGGGAAGGTGCTCGTAGGCAAGCGCCGTGGCGCTGCCCTCCATCATCGCGATCATCCCGGGCGTCGAGAGGACGCTGGCGCCGATCGTCCCACCGACGCTCGTGATCAGCTGACCCTCGACCGTGAACTCGTCGCTGCGCTCGATCCCGGGGACGAGTGTCGATCTGAGCTCCGCCATCACACCATCCCCAGGCCGCCACTCACGCCGAGGGTCTCACCGGTGACGTAAGTCGCGTCTTCGGAGGCGAGGAAGGCCACCGCGGCGGCCACCTCCTCGGGCTGGCCGAGGCGCTTCATCTGGGTTCCCTCTTTCATCGTCTCGATCACCTTCTCGCCGATCTCGCCGAACTCCTTGGCCCCCATCAAGAGCGGGGTCTCGATCGGGCCGGGGGCGATCGAGTTGGCCGTGATCCCGTAACGGGCGTTCTCGCGCGCGATCGCCTTCATGAAGGCGACGATGCCGCCCTTGGCGGCCGAGTAGACGGCCGAGCCCTTGGAGCCGACCCGGCCGGCCTCCGAGGAGATGCTGACGATGCGGCCGTAGCCAGCCTCCTGCATCCCGGGCAGGGCTGCGTGGGTGCAGGCGAGGACGCCGATCAGGTTGATCTCGATCAGCCGCCGCCACTGCTCGGGGGTCGTGTGGGTGAAGAAGCCGAAGTCGTCGGTGCCCGCGTTGTTGACGAGGACGTCGAGGGTGCCAGTCGCCTCGATCGCCGCCTTGGCGGACTCGGGGTCGGTGACGTCGAGCGCCAGCGCGTGGCCGTTGACCTCGCCCGCGACCCGCTCGGCGCCCTCGGTGT
>JBAREU010000144.1:0-7955 GCA_049796515.1 Solirubrobacterales bacterium | reverse complement strand
CCGTTGCTACTCGACACCGAAGCCCTCCAGTCCATGATCGCCGAAGGGTTTATCCCGTTCCCGCACCGCCTGCTTGAAGCCGCCCTCTGCGGCGCTGCGGACGAAGCCGTGGCCCTCCTCGGTATGGCGGGCGACGCCGTCGAAGAAGGTTCCGAGCAGCTGGGTCTGGTGGAGGCCCTGGGCGTAGAGCGACTGGTTGACCAGCATCTTCATCATCACCAGCTGGTTGATCGGGAGGCGGGCGACGCGCTCGAGCAGGGCCTCGAAGCGCTCGTCGAGCTGCTCCGGCGGCGGCGCCTCGGTCGCCAGCCCCCACTCCGCCGCCTGCTCGCCGCTAAGCGAGTCGCCGGTCAGCAGCAGCCGCTTGGCACGCATCGGCCCGACCCGCGCCGCCCACATCGCAGTCGTCGGCGAGCCCCAGACGCGGGCCGGCGGATAGCCGATCTTGGCGTCGGCGCCGATCACGAGCAGGTCGGAGCAGAGCGCCATGTCGGTGCCGCCGGCGACGCAGTAGCCGTGCACCCTGCAGAGCACCGGCTTCTCGGAATGGAAGAGGCTCATGAAGCCGCGCACGTTGCGCCACATGAACTGGAAGTCTGTGACCGGGTCCCAGTTCGACTCCGGCGCATGATTGGCGGCGATCGTCGCCGGATCGAGCGGCGAGCCGGGGGGCGCCTCCAGCCCCTCCCCCAGCCCGCTCATATCCCCCTCGGCCGAAGCGACCAGGTCATAGCCGCCGCAGAAGCCAGTGCCGTTGCCGGCGAGGGCGATCGCGTGGACCTCCGGGTCGAGGTTGGCGCGCTCAACGCAGGCGGCAATCTCAGCCGGCATCCGCGGCACGATCCCGTTGCCCCGCTCCGGCCGGTTCAGGGTGATGCGGGCGACACGATCGCCAGCCTCGTAGGTCAGCGTCTCGAGTCGCCCCTCCATCTCCCTACCTCAGGTCATCCTCTCAACCAGCATTGCCTTGCCCTGTCCTCCGGCGACGCACATGGTCTCGATGCCGACCTGGTGGTCGTCGGTCTCCATCACGTTGAGCAGGGTGCCCATGATGCGGGCGCCGGTCATGCCGAAGGGGTGGCCGAGGGCGATCGCGCCGCCGTGCGTGTTGAGCTTCTCCAGCGGGATGTCGCACTCGTCCATGATCGGGATCACCTGGGCGGCGAAGGCCTCGTTGAGCTCGACCACGTCGACGTCGTCGATCGTCATCCCGGCCCGGTCGAGCACCTTCTTGACGGCGCCGATCGGGGCGACGCCCATGTACTCGGGCTCGTTGCCGTAGGTGGCGGCGGTGACGATGCGGGCGCGCGGCGTCAGCCCTAGCTCCTTGGCCTTCGTGTCGCTCATCAGCAGCACCGCGGCGGCGCCATCGTTGAGCGGGCAGGAGTTGCCGGCGGTGACGCCGCCACCGCCGAAGGACTCCTCCAGGTTGGCGAGCTTCTCCAGGGTCGAGGAGGCGCGCGGGCCGTCGTCCTTGGCGACCTCGGTGCCATCCGGCAGGGTCACGGGGACGATCTCGCGGTCGAAGAAGCCGTCCTCCTGCGACTGCACCGCCAGTTCCTGGGAGCGCTGCGCGAACTTGTCCATGTCGGCGCGGCTGACCTCGTAGCGTTCGGCGACGTTGACCGCGGTCTTGCCCATCTCGATGTAGGCGTCGGGCTGGCCGTCGTTGCCTTTGAGGTTCTCGTTCTGGTCGGCCTCGCCGGCGGGCTCGGTGCGCTCGTTGTAGCGGCTCACCCACTCGACCCCGGCGGCGATGTAGACGTCGCCCTCGCCGGCCTTGATCGCGTTGCCGGCGTGGCGGATCGCGTCGAGGCTGGAGGAGCAGTAGCGCGAGACGGTGACGCCATTGACCTCCTGTGGCAGCTTCTCGGAGAGCAGCGAGACGATGCGGCCGATGTTGAAGGCCTGCAGGCCCTGCGGCATGCCGCAGCCGCAGAAGAGGTCTTCGACCGAGGCGGGGTCGACCTCGGGGTTGCGCTCGAGCAGCTCGTCGACGACGTAGGCACCCATCTCGTCGGGGCGCAGCTGGGCCAGCGAGCCCTTGAAGGCACGGCCGATCGGCGTGCGGATGGTGTCGACTATCACTGCCTCGGGCATGCGGCTCTCCTTGGGGTTCTCAGGGTGGGAAGTGGGAACCGCAGGGTATTTGACCCGGCCCCCCGCCGCCGTTCTCGACTAGATTGAGCCGATGTCGCTGGACGGGTTGCGGGCCTGGATCGGAGAGGTGGAGCGCAAGCTCGGCATGCGCACCCGCGTCTTCCTCGTCCTCACGACGATCGCGATCGGGATTGGCGGAGCGGCAATCTACCTGGCGATCGATGCGCGCGAAAACTCGGTCAGCGAGAGCGACGTGCGGGCGCTGCAGGAGCAGCTCGAAACGCGGATCGACGAAGTCGTCGCGACCGAGCCGACCCCGGCCCCGCCGAACCCGCCAACCCAACCCGAGGGCGACCAGAAAGGCAGTGGAGAAGGCGGTGGCGCGAGCGGGACCGGCACCGACAGCGGAGCTACGGACAACGGAACGGCGGGCGAAGCGGCTGGTGCCAAAGCGCAGAGCCTGTTCCAGCGAGCCAAGGAACGCATCGAAGAAGCCGAATAGCAGGTTGTGACGATCAGCACGTTTGTGCCTGCGGGTCGTCCCCGGCCTGCGTTACATTCGCCGCAATCCACCTCGCGCCTAACGCGAGTCTTGCCGAGATCGGCAGCGAAAGGAGACCCAATGCCCGAGGGTTACTGCGTCAAAGAGCGCAAGAAGGTTGAGATCAAAGACGCCAAACAGGTGACCATGAAGAACGGTCGCCCCGCCATCCAAGGCGTCTGCCCCGACTGCGGCACCAAGATCTTCAAGATCGGCAAACTCGAATAGGCAATAGAAACGGCCCGGGGGGGAGCCGGGCCGTTTCTCGTTTCGGGAGAGTTCGACTACCTAGCGTTTGCGCTTACCACACTGCGCCCGCATCACCGGGTTGGCGTCGAGCTGCTTACCGTTGTGGCCGCTGAACTCGACGTTGGCCTTCGACTTCCTGGCGCAGAGGTCGCGGCTGTTGACGATCAGTCCCTTTTTGGCGCCCTGCATCTGCAGGACGACTTTGGAGAGCGGTGCGTCGGGTGAGCCCTCGACCGTGGCCCTGATCCCACCTTTGGCGGAGTCGATCCGGGTCGATACCTCGACGTCGACCAAGCCGTGCAGGTCGAAGACCAGGTCGGGCAGCTTGTGGTCTGAGGATCTGAGCCAGACAGGTCCGGCGAGCGGCTCCTCCAAGAGAGGAGTCCATGCCCTGATGAAGCCGTATTGAGCCGCTTTGGGACACGTGTCGGAGGCGAACTGCACCCTGGTGCAGATCGTCCTGATGTGGCCCTGGTCGAGGAAGGCCGAGCGCGGCAGACGGACGACCAGGCCCTTGATGTTCGCATCGCCTTTCCTCGGCGTATAGGTCGCGGTCAGGCCCGGGTTGCCGCCTCGTTTGGTGCCGCCTTTGAGATTCAAGGCGAGCTTCGGCTTGAAGCCGAGGTTCAGGCAGTTTGCCGCCTGGTAGCGGGTCGAGAGGTCCGCCGACCGATCGTCTGCTGGATCGAAGACGTTCAGGTATGAGCCGAACAGCGTCGCTTTGGCGCTCGATTCGTCACAGCTCGTCGGGTTGAGGGTGAAGTTCGGCCTGTCGACGTAGACACGTAGATCGCGAACCTTCAAGACGATCCCCTTGAGGATGTGGGGGATCGGATCCGATGCCGCTCCGTCGACCTCGACTTCAGCCGTTTTCGGGTTGAGGTCGAGACCCAGCCTGACGACGACGGTTCCCGCGTCGAAGGGACCGGCAAGCGCCGGGGTGACCGAGATCACGCTCAAGGGCGCGCCTTTGTAGGGGCCGCCGAGGTAGATGTAGCCTTTGACGTAGGTGAGGGCCGATCCGACTCCCGCCCCGGCCAAGGTGTGGCCGATCAGCGAGTTGGCGGGGCAGCTCGGGCTCGCGAGCTCCTCGCGGCCGGTCTTACCCTTGGCCACATCCACCGCCGAGTCGGGACATTTGCTCACCCCGGCCAACGATCCCAGTACACCCGGAGGCAGGACGGAGGAGAACTTGGTCATGTTCTGTTCGCCGTCTTCGCGAGTCAGCCGCATGTTGAAGGGGCTGAAGGAACCTGCGTTGTTGTTGACCGATCCCGCTTCGAAGTCGGGGCCGAAGGGCGGGATTCCTCCCGGCGGGCAGGGGCCGCCTCCCTTTCCTCTGGTGATCTGGAAGTCGGAGAGGACCGTTCTGGGGTTGTCTGGATCTGACCAGGGGTAGAACTTCGCTTCCGTGGTGTAGGTGCCGCAGGCAGGTGGCGTCACCAGCGCTGCCCTCACCCCCTCCTTGAAGTGGAGGTGGAAGTGGTTGAAGGGGAGCTGAGGACTGTTGTCGAGGGTCACCCTCAATCGCCCGGTGTTTGGATCGGGCTCGACCAGCATCGGCAGTTTGATCAGAACGCCCAGGTTCGGGTTCTTGACGACCAAATACAGCGCGATCAGGCTGTCGAAGGGGTTCTCCGCCCCCGGTTGGGTCGTGCTTGGATCGTCCTGTTGGGCGAGGAAGACCGAGCCTTCGACCCCCTCATCGACGATCGGCGTGTCGATGTCTACGGTGGCGACCTTGGAGGGGTTGGGGCAGCCCTCGCCGGGGTCTGAGTTAACAGTCTCGCGGTTGAGATCGGCAGGCGTGCAGACACCCAGGCCTTCGCCCACCGAGGGGTTGATCGTCATCCCCTCAGGCAGGGTGACAACCGCTTTCTTTGCCTGCGATTCGAGCAACCCGTCGGGGTTGGTCAAACCAGAGACCGGGAAGTCGACGTCGAATTCGAGTCCCGTCCCCGACTCCGCCGAGTCGGCCGTCGGCTTTGACTCGATCTCGGGGTTGAAGTTCAGTTTGCCGCAGCCGGTGAAGCCCTGCGGGTTTGGCGGTTCAGCTTTGTCGTGGCTGAGCGAGCCGCCGGAGATCCATTTCGTCGGGTTCTGCCAGGAGGCCGCTTCATAGCGGGTTTCCACCGGGCCGACGCAGCTGCCGGGGAGGTTGAGGAGAGGCCGCGGCTCGGCGTCGGTGGGGCAGCTGCTGAAGCCGCCCTCGAAGTTGAGTTCGCTGAATTTGCCGAAGGCGGCGATACCGTTGCAGGCCCCCCGCACCGAGTCGTGTGCGGGATCGGCCGGCACGCCCCAGAGCTGGATCACCGAGCCCAAGACGGGAATGACCTGGGAGGTGAGCCGGGAGGCGACGGCGCGCACGTTGTACTCGCCGCCGGGCTTGACGCCGACGTCGATGATCGTCGGCACGCTCAGGACCCAGAAGCCGAGCCGCACCACCGCTCCCGGCGGCGGCTCGAGGTTCGTGATCGGGGTGAAGAAATAGAGTTCGGGCAGGCCGATCCCGAGCGCGGCGACGCCGATCTGCGTGCTGAGATCGCAGCCAATCCCTGCGACCCCTTCTTCAGCGAATGCCGAAGCCGAGCAGCGCGGAATAGCTGTCGCGTCGCCCGAGAGCCCGGCGACCTGCTCGATGATCAGGTCCTTGACCCGCTCGTCGGGGGCGAAGGGCAGGATCTCGCCGGGGAATTTTTCGCTGTAGTTGAGGCCGAAGTAGGTGGTGATGGCGAAGGGGTGCGAACCGGCCTGGGTGGCGGGCGGATCGTCGAAGGGGATCCCCGGGGTCGCGTCGCGTTCGTTGAACTGCACGTCGAAGTCGGTGAAGCCGAACTCGGCCGATGCCGGCGCGGCGAAGGCGAGCGCCAGCGCGAGCGCAGCGAGGATCGCGGCGATCGTGCCGCGGCGGGCGGGAGCGTCTGCGCTTCGGTTCATCGGGTCTCTCTCCTTGCTCACGTTCGAAGTGGCGATCGCCTGCTTGACCGGGGCCCTCATCGAGCGGCCCTCCGGCTGGCGCGCCTACAGCGCGTCGCGCCTTTGCCTGCGTCCTTTGCCTTCTTCGCGTAGGCGGCGGAGCGTTTGCGCAGTGCCGCGGCTTGCTTGGGCGAGTCGGCCCCCTCTGCCTTTTGGCCCAGGAGCTTTGCCTGGCGGCTCAGCTTCGCCGCACGTTTTGACTGCGCTGCGCAGTTACGGGTTTTGACCGGCTTGGGATCGCCGGCGCCGCGGTAGCTGGCGCTTGCCGGGGTCGGGTCGTTTGGACCCGCCACCACGTTTTGGCAGGAATCGCCGACGCAGGGCGGCGGCTGGATCGGACGGGCGAAACCGCCGCCGGTGCGGGCGTCGTAGATGTCGAAGAGGCCGGGATCCTCGGGGTCGATGCTCTCCTTGGTGCGGAAGAAGACGTCGCGCCCGCCCTCGCTTGCGTCGATGAAGGTCGAGTCTTCCTCGCTTGCCCCGGTCGAGATCAGCTCGATGCAGCCGCCCTCTTTCTGGCAGCCACCGGTTCCCTGCGCCTGCCACCTGTATACGTCCTGGGCGCCGTTGGTGTCGTTGGGGAGGAGCGGGTCGAAGGCGTTGAAGAAGAGGTGGCTTCCGTCCTCGGCCAACATCCGCGGGATGTGGGTCGCGCGGCGCGGGGTGGGCAGCCAGGCCGCGGCCTGGATGTTGGCGGCGAACGGGGCGTAGCGGCCCGGGATCATTAAGCTCGGGATCATTCTCCGGTGGGGTGGCGGGAGCGCGCTGGTCTGTGGCCGGGAGCCGCTCGGGTTGCAGGAGATGCAGAGGAGCTCCTCGCTGACCGCGTCGTAGCGATAGATCTCGATCGCCGGGTCGCCGGTGTCGAGGCTGGTGTTGTCATAGCCGGTGAGGCTCGCCTGCGACTGGAAGAGGAGATGGCGGCCGTCGGGCGTCACCTGGCTGAAGTCCGTGGTCACGTTAATGCTGCTCGCGACGCCATATCCTGGGTCGCCTTCTTTTTCAGGACCGGCCTGATCGGTCGCGGTGAGCGTGGCGATGAAGGTCTTCGAGCCTTCCTCGTCGAGGTAGAGGTTGGGTTGACCGGCCGTTGCCCCGGCCGCGAGGGCTTCCGTGGAGAGAAAGTAGACGCGGGAGGCGTCGTCGCTGACTCCCAGCACGCCCTTCATCTGGGTCACTTCGCCCGCGATCGGGCTCGGCGTTTCGCTGTCGACGTCGAACCTGTAGAGATTTCCTTTGCCGGCGAAGAGATTGGTGGCGAAGATGACCTTCGAGCCGTCGGTGCTGGCGCCCCAGTAGATGGCTTTGTTGCCGGACGGCACCGATCCCGATACCGGGACGGTCGTTTCGCCGTCGATCCGCGCGTAGATGGTGCCGTTGTTTCCGAGCGAGCCGCTCAGGCCAGTCGTCCAGAAGATCCGCGAGCCGTCCTCGGAAATCGCGTGGTGCGTATTTCCCCTTTGTTCGTAAACATTGTCGTGGCTGCCCGCCGCTCCCAATGAGCTCTCACCGATGGGGGTGGAGGCCGGTTCTCCATTCGGCAGGATGCTGACCAGCTCCAGCTGGCCGTTGTGGTAGTCGTAGAGTTGGTATAGCTGGCCCGGAGCGGCGTCGGGGGTGAGCTGCGCCGGGGCGGTGAAGAGCGTGTGACTGCCGTCCCCCGAGAAGCCCATGAAGCTCGGCCCGCTCATGATTTTGAGTGCCGTCGGAGAGTAGAGCTGGGTGGTCAGGGCGGTGCGGGCGCCGGTCCGCGTGTCGACCAGGTAGTAGTTGGTATAGCCGAATAGGGCATCCGGGGTGAGCGGCGGCAGCCCGTCGTCGTAGAGGAAGCCGGTCGAGAGGTCCTCGCTGAAGCCGCCGTAGGTCCCCGTCTGGTAGACCAGGTGGTAGGCGGGTTCGTTGAAGACGGCGTCGCCTTGATGCAGCGGGTTGATCGCGTCGGTCGACCAGCCAGCGGCGCCACGGGTGGCGATGAACTGGTTGAACAGCAGGTTGTTTTCGGCGTCGGCGAAGGACTTCTCAGAGGTGTAGGCGAGCTTGCCGCCGTCGAGCGCGCTCTGTTCGACCCCTGGGAAGTAGTTTTCCCCGC
>JBAREU010000143.1:0-1798 GCA_049796515.1 Solirubrobacterales bacterium | reverse complement strand
GGTCGGGGCGCGGTAGGCGCCGAAGGCTTCGCGCAGCACCGCCGCCCACTCGCCGGTCGTCGCGCCCGCCTTCGCCGCGGCGATCGTCGTCGGCATCACGTTGGCGCTCTCCTCGGCGGCGACCCTGCCCAGCTCCTCCAGCGCCGCGCGCACGGCGTCCTCGTCGCGCTCCGCCTTCCACCGCTCCAGCGCCTCGACCCGTTCGCGCTCGACCTCGGGATCGGGGGTGAGGATGCCGCCGTCGGCGCCAGCGGTCAGGGGGGAGTCCTCGCTCTCGGTGAAGCTGTTCTGGCCGACGACTTTCAGCTCGCCGCTCTCGATCCGCGCCACCCGCTCGCGATGTGACTCGACCAGGCGGGACTTCATGTATGGGACGGCGGCGACGGCGCCGCCGCGCTCCTCGACCACGGCCATCTCGGTGCGGGCGCCCTCGGTCAGCTCCTCGACCAGGCCGTCCATTACGACTGAGCCCTCGAAGATGTCGGGATACTCGAGCAGGTCGGTCTCGTTGGCGAGCACCTGCTGGATGCGCAGGCTCCACTGCTGGTCCCACGGACGGGGCAGGCCCATCGCCTCGTTCCAGGCGGGGAGCTGGATCGCGCGGGCGCGGGCGTCGCGGCTCAGGGTCACGGCCAGCGCCTCCAGCACGATCCGCTGGATGTTGTTCTCGGGCTGGGCCTCGGTCAGGCCGAGCGAGTTGACCTGGACGCCGTAGCGGAAACGCAGCATCTTCTCGTCGGTGACGCCGTAGCGCTCGCGGCCGATCTCGTTCCAAAGCCGGCCCATCGCGCGCAGCTTGGCGACCTCCTCGATCAGGCGGATGCCGGCGTTGACGAAGAAGGAGATGCGGCCGAAGACCTTGGCGAAGTCGGCCTCGGCGACCTGGCCGCGCGCCTTGACTTCGTCGAGCACGGCGATCCCGGTCGAGAGTGCGTAGGCGATCTCCTGCACCGGCGTCGCCCCTGCCTCCTGCAGGTGGTAGCTGCAGATGTTGGTCGGGTTCCAGCTAGGCACCTCGTTGACGGTGAAGGCGACCATGTCGGCGATCAGCCGCATCGAGGGCTCCGGCGGGAAGGCGTAGGTACCGCGCGAGAGGTACTCCTTGATGATGTCGTTCTGGGTCGTGCCCTTGAGCTGGGCGCGCTCGACGCCGTTCTCCTCGGCGACGGTGACGTAGAGGCCGAGCAGCCAGGCGGCGGTCGCGTTGATCGTCATCGAAGTGTTCATCTCGTCGAGCGGGATCCCGTCGAGGAGCTGGTGCATGTCGCCCTTGTGGACAATCGAGACGCCGACCTTGCCGACCTCGCCGCGGGCGAGGACGTGATCGGGGTCATAGCCGGTCTGGGTCGGTAGGTCGAAGGCGACCGAGAGCCCGGTCTGGCCCTTTTCCAGGTTGCGCCTGTAGAGCTCGTTTGAGCGGCGGGCATCCGAGTGACCGGCGTAGGTGCGCATCACCCAGGGGCGGTCTCGATCCTCGAGTCGGTGCGCGGGCATCGCTTGAATGATATTGGCTGTTAGCGTGCCGCCAACTGTGAATGCCCCGCGCACGAGCGTCGCCATTGAGGCGATAGAGGGCATTGACGACGCGCGCGAGACTTGGTCGGTCCTCGCCGAGGCATCGGGCAATGTCTTCCTCACCTGGGAGTGGCTCTCGTCCTGGTGGGCGACATTCGGTGCGGGCAACGAGCTGGTGCTGCGGCTCTGGCGGCGGCCCGACGGCACACCAGGCGTGCTGCTGCCGCTGTATCGCCAGCCGCGTCGGCCGCGGGCGCTGCGGCTGCTGGGCCATCCCCAGAGC
>JBAREU010000142.1:0-1512 GCA_049796515.1 Solirubrobacterales bacterium | reverse complement strand
GCATCCACCCGCTCGTCTGTCAGGCGTTCAACGCCGACTTCGACGGTGACCAGATGGCGGTGCACGTGCCGCTGTCCGCCGAGGCGCAGGCCGAGGCGCGCATCCTGATGCTCTCGGCGAACAACATCCTGTCGCCGGCGCACGGGCGCCCCATCGCCACGCCGTCCCAGGACATGGTGCTGGGCCTGTACTACCTCTCGCTGGGCGAGGACGAGGACGCGAAGGACGAGCAGATCCCGACCTTCGGGTCCGTGGCGGAGGCGCTGCTGGCGCTCGACCGCGGCTACTCGCTCCAGCGTCCGATCCGGATCCGCCTGGAAGGCAAGAAGCTCCCGGACGACATGCTGCCCGAGGGCTGGGACCCGTAGGCCGCGAACGGCCGAACCCCTACGATCCGCACGACGATCGGTCGGGTGCTGTTCAACCACGCGTTCCCGGACGACTTCGAGTACCGGAACCAGCCCGTCCTGAAGGGGGACATCGCACGGTTCGTGGACCAGACGGTGCACGATTACGACCGGGCGATGGTCGAGGAGACGCTCGACAACCTGAAGAACCTCGGGTTCCACTACGCGACCCGTGCCGGCGTGACGATCGGTGTCGAGGACGTCACGGTGCCGCCGTCCAAGCAGAAGATCCTGGACGAGCACGAGAAGATGGCGCAGAAGGTCGAGGGCCAGTACCGCAAGGGGATCATCACCGACGACGAGCGTCGTCAGGAGCTGATCGAGATCTGGACCCAGGCGACCGACTCGGTCAAGAACGCGATGGAGGAGGGGTTCACCGCCACGAACCCGATCTTCATGATGGCCAACTCGGGCGCACGAGGGAACATCATGCAGATCCGGCAGCTGGCCGGCATGCGCGGCCTGGTGGCCAACCCGAAGGGTGAGATCATCCCGCGCCCGATCAAGTCGAACTTCCGCGAGGGCCTGTCCGTGCTGGAGTACTTCATCTCCACGCACGGCGCCCGCAAGGGGCTGGCCGACACCGCGCTGCGTACCGCCGACTCGGGGTACCTCACGCGGCGCCTGGTCGACGTGGCGCAGGAGCTGATCATCCGCGAGGACGACTGCGGTTCCGACCGCAGCATCCCCGTCCAGGTGAACGTCATGCGGCCCGACGGCACCGCCGTGAAGGCGGCGCACATCGAGACCAGCATCTTCGGCCGGGTCTTGGCCGAGGACGTCAAGGTCGGGAGCAAGAAGGTGGCTCTCGCGGGCGAGGAGCTCACCGACGAGCTGTGCGCGGTCGTCGTGGCATCGGGCGTCGAAGCGGTGCGCGTCCGCTCGGTCATCACGTGCGAGGCCGAGGTCGGCGTCTGCCGCCTCTGCTACGGACGGAACCTGGCCTCCGGCCGGGTCGTCGAGATCGGCGAGGCGGTCGGCATCATCGCGGCCCAGTCGATCGGCGAGCCGGGCACGCAGCTCACCATGCGGACGTTCCACACCGGCGGTGTCGCCGGCGAGGACATCACGCACGGCTTGCCGCGCGTGGTCGAGCTGTTCGAGG
>JBAREU010000141.1:0-2595 GCA_049796515.1 Solirubrobacterales bacterium | reverse complement strand
GGCGAGTGGGGCGGCGGAGCTGCGGGCCGAGCTGGAGGAGCTGGGGGCGGAGGTGACGATCGCCGCCTGCGACGTCTCTGATCGGAAGGCGCTGGAGAAGCTCCTCGGTTCGATTCCCGACGAGCACCTGTTGGGCGCGGTCATCCATTGCGCAGGAGCGCTCGCTGACGCCACCGTCGAGACCCTCACCGCCGAGCAGCTCGCCCGAGTCTTTGCCGCCAAGGTCGATGCCGCCTGGAACCTGCACGAGCTGACCAAAGAAGCAGACCTCTCGGCCTTCGTCCTCTTCTCCTCGGCGGCCGGAACGATTGGCAGCCCCGGCCAGGCCAACTACGCCGCCGCCAACGTCTTCCTCGACACGCTCGCCCAAAGGCGAGAAGCAGAGGGCCTGCCCGCCACCTCGATCGCCTGGGGCCTTTGGCAGAGAGAGGGCATGGGCTCGGGCCTCTCCGAGGCCGACCTGGCGCGGATGCGGCGGGGAGGAATCGAGACGATCTCAGATGAGCAGGGCCTGGCTCTCTTTGACGCAGCGCTCGCCTCCCCTTACCCGATCGCCCTGGCCGTCCCGATCGAGCCCCGCGCCCTCGGTGCCCTTGCCTCGCTCGGCGCCCTGCCGCCGATCCTGAGCGGCCTGGTGCGGATCCCGAAGCGCCGGGGCCCGAGCGGTTCGCTCACGATAAAGCTCGCGTCCCTGCCCGAGGCAGAGCACGCGGACCACGTCCTCGACCTGATCAGGGGCGAGGTTGCCGCGGTCCTCGGCCACGGCTCCGCTCAGGAGGTGGGTCCCGAGAAGGCCTTCCAGGAGCTTGGCTTCGACTCGCTCGCCGCGGTCGAGTTGCGCAACCGCCTCAACGCGGTCTCCGGGCTGCGCCTGGCCGCCACGGTCGTCTTCGACTACCCCACGCCGAAGGCCCTGGCGAAGCACCTGCTCGATGAGGTCGGTACCGCTGGGCCAGCGAGGCAGCTTGCGGTCAGGGCCCAGGCCAGCGAGGAGCCGATCGCGATCGTCGGCATGGCCTGCCGCTACCCGGGCGGGGTCGCCTCCCCCGAGGAGCTCTGGCAGCTCATCGCGCAGGGGCGCGACGGCATCACCGAGTTCCCCGGCGATCGGGGCTGGGACCTCGATCGTCTCTACCACCCCGACCCAGAGCACCAGGGAACCTCCTATACGCGTGAGGGCGGCTTCCTGCACGACGCCGCCAACTTCGACGCCGAGTTCTTCGGCATCTCCCCGCGCGAGGCGCTGGTGATGAATCCACAAGAACGACTGCTGCTCGAATCGTGCTGGGAGGCGCTGGAGGACGGCGGTGTCGACCCGGCCTCGCTGCGAGGGACACGAGCCGGCGTCTTCGCCGGAGTCATGTACCAGGACTACGGCCCCGCGGCGGGGATGACGACGAGCGTCGCCTCTGGCCGCATCGCCTACTCCTTCGGGTTGGAGGGCCCGGCGATCACCATCGACACCGCTTGCTCCTCTTCGCTGGTGGCGCTCCATCTTGCCGCCCAAGCACTGCACCAAGGGGAGTGCAGCCTCGCTCTCGCGGGCGGCGTCACGACCCTCTCGACCCCCGCCGTCTTCATCGAGTTCTCCCGCCAGCGCGGCCTTGCCCCCGACGGGCGCTCGAAGTCCTTCGCCGAGGCGGCCGACGGGGTCGCCTGGTCAGAGGGAGTGGGAGTGCTCGTCCTCGAGCGCCTCTCCGAGGCCGAGCGAAACGGCCACCCGATCCTCGCCCTCATCAAGGGATCGGCCGTAAACCAAGACGGCGCCTCAAACGGCCTCACTGCCCCCAACGGCCCCTCCCAGGAGCGGGTGATCAGACAGGCCCTGGCAAACGCCCGGCTCACCCCCCAGGACATAGACGCGGTCGAGGCCCACGGCACCGGTACTACCCTCGGCGACCCGATCGAGGCGGGAGCCCTGCTCGCCACCTACGGCCAGGGGAGAGAGAAACCGCTCGCCCTCGGCTCGATCAAGTCGAACATCGGTCACACCCAGGCGGCGGCGGGAGTCGCCGGCACGATCAAGATGGTCGAGGCGATGCGGCGGGGCGTCCTGCCCAAGACCCTGCACGTTGATGAGCCCTCCTCCCATGTCGATTGGGAGGTGGGGCAGATCGAGCTGCTCACCGAGCAAACTCCCTGGGAGGCGGACGGGCGCCCGCGCAGAGCCGGCGTCTCCTCCTTCGGCATCAGCGGCACCAACGCCCACCTGATCTTGGAGGAGGCGCCTGGGGTCGAGGCGAGTGAGACGGCGCCAGGCCAACCCCTCACGGGCCCGGTCCCCCTCGTCCTCTCGGCCAAAGCCGAGCCGGCACTGGCGCGAGCCGCTGAGCGACTCGCCACACACCTCGCCGAAAACCCCGACCTCGATCCCACCGACGTTGCCTACTCGCTCGCCACGACTCGAACTGCTTTCGAGCACCGCGCCGTCGCGCTGGGAGCTGATCGGGAGGAGTTGCTTGTGGGGTTGGAGGCTCTCGCCGACCGACCGTCGGGAGTCCCCTCTCAGGCCGCGTTCGCGGGAGTTCCTGCGAGGGGACTCCCGACGTTCGGTCGGGCACAGGACGGCAGGCTTGCCTTTCTCTTTACTGGGCA
>JBAREU010000140.1:0-9291 GCA_049796515.1 Solirubrobacterales bacterium | reverse complement strand
CCCGGGGTGACCGCGGCCCAGACGGCCGGCACCGTGGTCGTGCCCTGGAACGACCGCGAGGCGGTCGCCCGCGCGCTGGAGGAGCACCCGGTCGCCGCCCTGCTCGCCGAGCCGTTGCCGGCGAACATGGGTGTGGCCCCCGCCGAGGAGGGCTTTCTCGAGTTCCTCCGCGCCGCGACGCGGGACACCAGTGCGCTGCTGATCTTCGACGAGGTGATCAGCGGCTTCCGCGTCGCGCCGGGCGGCGCCCAGCAGCTCTACGGAGTCGAGCCCGACCTCACCGTGCTCGGCAAGGTGCTCGGCGGCGGCCTTCCAGCAGCGGCATTCGGGGGCCCGCGCGAGACGATGGAGCGTGTCGCGCCCGCCGGCGACGTCTACCAAGCCGGGACGTTGTCGGGGAACCCTCTCGCCGTCGCTGCTGGCTTGGCGACGCTGCGTCGACTCGATGACCCGGCCTACCGGCGGCTGAAGGAGCTGACCGGGCGGCTCGCCGCCGGCCTGAGCGAGCTCGCCGCCGACCGGCCGCTGCAGGTTGCATCCGCCCCGGGCCTGCTCACCCTCTTCTTCAGCGCCGGGCCGGTTACCGACTTCGGCAGCGCGGCCGCTTGCGATCTGGAAGCCCACGCCCGCTTCTGCCGGGCGATGCTCGACCGTGGCGTCTACCCGCCACCGTCCCAGTTCGAGGCCTGGTTCGTCTCGCTCGCGCACGACGAGGGTGCGATCGAGCGCACGCTTGAAACGGCGGCGGAGTCGCTGGACGAGGCTCTCCGATGAGCGATCCGGCCGCTGCCCTCCGAGTCCTCGCGGCGCAGCTACGCGGCGAGGACACGCCGATCTCACCGCACGTCACCGACCCCACCGAGGAGCCGACCTTCGGCACCCTCGTCGCGGCCGGGCCGCGTGCGGCAGCAGCTCCTGCCGAGTACGCGCTGGTCGTCGAGGCCGTGCGCGAGGGCTACCTCCTGCACTACGGTGAGTCGCGCCTGCTCGCCGGCCATGACCCAGACCTCGCCCTGCTCGCCGGCGACTACCTCTACGCGCTCGGCATCGAGCGTCTAGCCGCCCTCGGCGACAGCGAGGCCGTCGAGCGCCTGGCCGACCTGATCAGCACCAGCGCCCAGCTTCACACCGAAGGGCGCGAGGGCGAGGTTCCGCGCCGATGGCGCGAGACGATTCGCGCCATCGGCGGTTGAGAGCCGCTCGCTACCTGACCTTGCAGTCCCTGATCAGCGTGGTGGATACGTGCTTGCCGCCGGCGAAGCCGAAGTTCGAGCGGGCAAAGTTGTAGACGGCGCCGGGGAAGCCCTCGGGTGCGGCACAGCCGGCGTTCACGTAGCTGTAGCGCTCTCCCTGGTAGTTGTAGATCCGGCGCAGCTTCATGTCGAACTGGGTCACGTAGGCCCACTCGCGGGCGGCGCTCGGCAGCGTCGTCTTGATCACCGTGCCGAATTCCCCCCCCTTCTCGACGATCTTGAAGTTGAGCACGAACGCCGATGGAGGCTTGCGCCCGTAGACTTGGGCGAGTAAGCGCCGGCCGCCCCCCGAGGGCTCCGCGTGGAAGACGAGCAGGGGGCCTGTGAACGTGAACGGCGGCTGATTGGCGAAGTGGACCCGCACCTGCACGTGGCCACTGCCGACGATCGCCTCACCGCAGATCCGTCTCGCAGCTCGGAGGGTGGTCGGCTGGATCCTGCGCACCCGGCAGGTCGGCAGACCGCGGTCGAAGATCCTGCCGGCGCGGTTGATCGCGATCGCGATTGTCCGCAGCTGCGGGGGCGGATCGGCGCCATCGACGGACTTGAAGGTGCTGTCAACGCTGACGGCAACCGGTGCCATCCCGTCGCGAGGCAGCGTCCGCGGTGAGATGTTGCCGTCGAATGTGACGATCACGTTCCCCTGTTGCTCGACCTCCGCTCGCGCCGCCCCGGCGACGGCGAGGGCGACGAGAAGGGCCACGGCTGCCAACCCGGCGCGCCGCACCTTAGATGAACCTCGAGGAGTCGATCCGGCACTCGTCGAAGCCGAAGCTGATCACCGTGTTGTTGGCCTGGTTGTTGTTCTTGTTGAGTTCCACTGCCAGTTTCTGCGCGCGGAACTTGTTCTCGGCCTTCAACGCCTGGCCGATCTTCTGCAGGAAGGCTTTCTCGCTCTTCAGGTAGCCGATCCATTTCGTCAGCTTTACTGCGTCTTCGCTCGGCTGCGGTACCGCGGCGATCTTCGTCACCGCCGTGCCCAGGGCGCCCGCGGCCCTGATGAAGCGCTTGCCGGCCGGCACGAGCTTGTCCTGCTTGACCTGGTCTTTGACGCCCTTGAGGATGCGCGAGTTGGCGTCGGTGTTGGCCTTGCAGATCGGCTCGACTTTGGCGACATATTCAGCCCGGCTGAGTTCGCCTACCGCGGCTACCGCGCCGGGGACCGTGGCGAACAGCGCTACGGCCAGAGCCAGAGCCAGTACCGGCAGTGGCGACATCTTTGCTGAGCTTCCCACCTGGATCATCCTCCTGTCTGCTTTGCTGGTCCGGCGACGACGCAAAGCCCCCAGCCGATCCCCCTGTCACTCCAACCCTGCATCAAAAATACACGAGTTCCTAGGTCATGCACTATCCCTAACCCGCCCGCGAGCCGTGAAGATCGATTTCGGGCAGGAACTTCTCCAGCGGCCGGGGCAACCACCATACGCGGTCGCCGAGCAACAGCATCAGCGCCGGCAGCAGAACGATGCGCACCACGGTCGCGTCGAGCAGCACGGCCACCGCCAGGCCGGTGCCCAACTGGCTGACCGTGGCGATGTTGGCGCCGGCGAAGGCGATGAAGACGGCCATCATGATCGCCGCCGCGCCGGTGATCACCCGCGCCGTCTTGTCGAGGCCGAAGACGATCGCCTCCTCGTTGGAGGAGTTGTTCTCGTAGTGCTCCCGCATCCGCATCAGCAGGAACACGGCGTAGTCGATCGAGAGGCCAAAGATGATCCCGAAGATCCCCGCCGCTCCGATCGCGTCAACGTAGGTGTGGCCGCCCAGCGGCCATCCCGCAGGGACGTCAAAGAGCAGGGTCAGCACACCGAAGGCAACCGCAACCGTGACCAGGTTGAGGGCCACCGCGATCGCCGCCAGCAGCAGCGCGCGCAGGATGACGACCAGGATCAGGAAGGTGGCAAGCGTGATCACCCCGATCATGATCGGGATCCGTTCCGAGATCACGTCGGTGTAGTCGATCAGTTCTGCCGCCGCGCCGGTGACGCCCGTGGTCGCCCCGGTCGCCGCGGCGAGGCCCTCGGCATCCCGCTTCAGCCGTTCGTTCAACGCAGTCGAGCCGTCGGTGTTGAAGGTGTAGCGGGGGATCACGACCATCTGCGCCGCCTGCCCACCGTTTTCGATGTCGACGATGTCGGCGGCGCGCTTCCGTTCCCTCTCCGGAGCTCCCGCGACCGTCGAGAGGACGAAATAGCCCGAGTCGAATATGCCCGGCGAGTTGCGGCGCAGGCGGTCGACCCTGCGGTTGACGCGGCGGGCGCTGACCGACACTTCGGCGTGGCCCTCGTGCAGGTTGGTCTGCAACGGGCGCGAGCGCTGGAAGCCTTCGGCGAGGCGACCTTCGAGCGTGTCGGCGCCGCCCTCAAGCCGAACCAAGCCGTCGGCCAGCTGCGAGGCGCCGCCTTCCAGTTTGTCGAGTGCGCCGGGAAGCTGGCCGGTCGCGCCGGCAAGTTTGGCGGCGCCTTTGTGCAGTTTGACGGTGGCGTCCGCCAGTTTCACCTGCCCCTCATGCAGTCTGGTCGCCTGGTTGTTGAGCCGCCGCGCTTCATTACGCGCGATCGCCAGCGCTTCGACCAGTCGTTCGGCTTCGCGGGCCTGTGGCTCGAGGCTCGGGTCGGCCGCCGCCTGCTGCTTCAGTTCCGCACGCAGGTCGCGCGCCCGTTCCAGCCCGTTGCCCTCGACGCCGCTCAGTAGATCTTCGGAGGCCCCCTCGACCGAGAATGCCCCGAGCTGCGCGGTGCGCTGGCCTTCGGCCAGTTTGCCCGAGCCGTCGGCGAGACGGCTGAGCGCGCCGGCGGCTTTAGCCGCTCCCGAGGCGAGCCTCGAGATACCGCCTTCGAGCTGTTCGGCTCCACCGCCGGCCCGGCCCGTCCCGTTGGCGAGCAGACCGGCGCCGTAGCTCGCTTTGGAAATCCCCGAGCGGAGTTGCTGCACGCCCTCGGCCGCCCTGCCCAGTTTCTCCCCCAGCGTGGTCAGCTGTTCGGGGTCGGCTTCGCCCCGGCCGGCAAGCAGATCGTTGCCGGTTTCCTGCAGCGGCTGCACCTGCTTCTTGATCTGCGCCGGCCCGATCACCGCCTGCACGCCCGGGTCGTTGGCGATCCGCCGCTGCCAGCGGGTCAGCGCCGTGAGGCTCTCGGCTTCGGTGATCGGGCCCTGGTTGGAGACGGCAACGACGACGAAGGGGGCTTCCCAGCCGGGCCCGATCGCGTCGGCCAGCAGTTCGGCTTCCTCGCGGGCTGTGTTCGACTCGGGCAGCTGCTCGGCGCTCGGCGGCCCCGTTTTCAGCGAGATCGCGGGCGCTGCCAGAACCAGCACGACGACGCCGATCAGGACCGTCGCCACCAGCGGCCGGCTGAGGGCGCCGCGGACCAGGGTCATCACGCCGCCCCCGTCGCTCGTGCCCCCGATCCGCCAGCGGTTGACGTTGTGGCCGGTCACGACCAGCAGCGCCGGCCCGATCAGGGCGGCAACCAGGACGCTGATCCCGGTGACGATGATCGCCGTACCGGCCAGCGAGAGGAGCAGGTTCCCGGGCATCACGAACAGCGTCACCAGCATCGCCAGGAAGAGGGTCGAGCCGGCGAAGGCGGTCGTCCGCCCGGCCGTGCGCCGCGTCATCTGCGCCGCCTCGAGCGGCTCGGTGCCGGCCTCGAGCTCCTCGCGGAAGCGCGAGACCATCAGCAGGGCGTAGTCGACGCCGAGCGCCAAGCCCATCATCACGCAGACGGTCAGGGCGAAGCCGTCGATGGTTACCCACTCGGCGGCGATCGCGAGTACGCCGCGCGAGGCGGTAACCGTGATGGCGCCGAAGGCGAGCGGGATCGCCGCGGCGATCGGCGAGCGGAAGACCAGCAGCAGGACCAGCAGCAGGAAGGGAATCGAGACCAGCTCGGCCACCTCGGTCGAGTGGACCGACTCCTCGATGCTCGCTCGCGAGAGGCTGGCGAACCCACTCTGCGCCGCCTCCACCGGCGGCGAGATCTCTTCATCGAGCGTGCGATCCAGGTAGGGGACCGTGTCCTGCACAGCCTCGTCGGGATTGACGTGGAAATCGACCAGGATCAGCGCCTTGCGCGGGCCGGGGCGCAGATCGCCGACTTTGCCTTTGTCCCACGGCGAGATCGTCGTAACCGCGGGGTCGGTGCGCAGAGTGCGAATCAACGCCGGTCCCTGCCGGTCGAGCTCAGCCGGCGGGCCCTGTAGGAGGATCGCGAAGGGGGCGGTGTCGCCGAAGTAGCGGTCCACGAGCTCGGCGGCGCGCCCTGAATCGGTCCCCGGAACGCTGAGCGAGGTCGGCCGCAGCTTGTCGGCGACTCCGTGACCGAGCACCGCCAGCACCGCCAGCGCGACCAGGGCTACGGCCAGCAGGGCACGCGGCCAACGCAGGGCCAGGGGGATCCGCCCGCCGACTCCGGCGGCGCGGTCGCCTTTCTCTCGGCTCCGCTTCATCGGCGGCCGGCGATTCGACAGATTTTTCGTCTCCCCTCCCCAGGAATGTTGCCGGTCCCAGCCGACAAAGAAACACGCTGGGTGCTTATACCAGGCAGCCAGCCCACGCTGCCCCCGTCTTTAATCTGCTGTACACAAAGGCCCAGGCGCCGAACATGCCTGGATCGTCTCAACTCGGTCGCGCCGCCGAGCCAATAAACTCCCTTGCCCCATTGGCTGACGAGGCGAACAAGCGAAACGGGGCCGAGAGCGCGAGCCCGGCGGAGCGGGAGAAGCCCGCACCTCCCGGCTACTTCGAGGGCGAGTCGATGACCCGCCGCCGCGCCTTTACGATCGCTGCCCAGGGCCTCGGCGGAGTCGCCGGCGCGGCGATCGTCCTGCCCGCCGTCGGCTTTGCGGTGGCACCGATCTTCCACCGCGGCAAGGAGCGCTGGGAGTCGGTTGGCCCGGTCAGCGACTTCGCCCGGGACACCTATCGCCAGGTCGTTTTCACCGAAACCGAGGGAATCGGCGACGCCGGCAAGACCACCGCCTATGTGCGCAAAGGATCGCAGGAGCTCGGCGAGGATCCGAAGCAGATCGTCGCCGTCTCGAACCGCTGCGTCCATCTCGGTTGCCCGGTGCGCTTCGTCGAGGCGGCGGGCAACTTCATCTGCCCCTGCCACGGCGGCGTCTACGACTTCGTCGGCAAGGTGCTCGGCGGCCCGCCCGTGCGCCCGCTCGACCACTTCCAGACCCGGATCCGCAGCGGCCAGGTCGAGCTCGGCCCGCGCTACAGCGTCACCTCGCAGCTGGAGCCGGTGCGCGCCCGCGACCCGGGCGAGTTCACCGGCGGCATCTGGGAATATCTCTACCCGCCCCGCCCGTCCACCTTCCCGCCGCCATGAAGCTCGATTCGCTGATCCCCGCACCGCTGCGCAAACCGGCCAAGCCGGGAGAGGGCAACGGTGCAAAGGGAGCCGCCCCGGCGGACCTGAAGACCTCACCCCCCGAGCGACCCTCCGACGCGTCGCGCCTCACCGACCGGGCCAAAGAGGCACCGGCCGACGTCCTCGCCTGGGTCGACCAGCGCACCGCCGCCACCGGCTTCCTCACGGGGATGCTCTACCGCAAGGTCCCGAAGGGGACTAACTGGTTCTACACGCTCGGCTCGGCGACGCTCTTCGCCTTCATCGTGCAAGCGGTCACCGGCGTCTTCCTGGCGATGTTCTACACGCCGTCGACGACCGAGGCCTACGCCTCGATCGCCCACATCAACAACGAGGTCTTCCTCGGCGCCTTCGTGCACGGCATGCACAAGTGGGGATCGAGCGTGATGGTGATCCTGATCTTCCTCCATATGGGGCGGACCTTCTTCTTCGGCGCCTACAAGTACCCGCGCGAGCTCAACTGGGTGATCGGCGTCGTGCTGCTGATCCTGACGATGACGATGGCCTTCACCGGCTACCTGCTGCCCTTCGACCAGCGCTCCTTCTGGGCCTCGGTGGTGGGCATCAACATCAATGGCACCGGCCCGGTCATCGGCCCCTACCTGAGCGACTTCCTGCGTGCCGGCCCTGAGCTGGGGGCGACGACGCTCTCGCGCTTCTACGCGATCCACATGCTGCTCCTGCCCGGCGCGATCATCGCCTTGATCGGCGCCCACCTCTACCTCGTCGTCAAGCTGGGCACCACCGCACCGCCGTGGCTGCGGGCGGAGAAGCCGAAAGTCGCTGTGCCCGCCTCCCAGCTGGACGCTGGCGCCAACGGGTCGGCACGATGATCCGCTTGGTCAAGCAGATCAAGGACGCAGGGAGCGTGGCGTGCTCTGCACGCGAGCGACCGAGGACGCCGATATGCGCCGGCCAGGGGGATCATCGATGAAGCCCGCCGACAAGCAGGCCTACCTCGAGGAGTACGAGCTGCTGAAGAAGAAGGGCAAGCCCTTCTTCCCCTACGCGGTGCTGAAGGACTCGACGATGGCGCTGCTGGTCGTCGGCGTGATCATCGCGATGTCGATCATCCTCGGCGCCGAGCAGGGGCCGAAGGCCGACCCGACCTCGACCACCTACGTGCCCCGGCCGGAGTGGTACTTCTTCTTCCTCTTCGAGGTCCTGCGCGTGATCAAACCGCCCGAGCTGGTCCCGGTTGCGACGATCGGGATCCCGACCATCTGCATGGTGCTGCTCCTCTTGCTGCCGTTCTACGACCGCGGTCCGGAGCGCAACCCAGCTCGCCGGCCGATCGCCACCACCGCCGGCGTGCTGACGATCATCGCGATGGCCTACCTCACCTTCCTCGGCGCTACCGGCGGCTCGCCGACCGAGATCGAGATGGAGGTTGCGCCGCGCTACGAGGCCGGCAAGGAGGTTGTCGCTGGCGCCGGCTGCCTCGCCTGCCACAAGATCGGCGAGAACGGCAACCACGGCCCGGGGCCAGATCTGACCCATATCGCGGAAACGGTCCCGCGCGCGGCGATCATCCGCTCGGTGGAGATTGGCCCGGGCATCATGCCCTCCTTCCGCGATCTGCCGCCGAAAAAGCTCAACGAGCTAGCCGATTTCCTCGCCTCGCTTGACTAGGTCAACCCAGCCTTCGCGTGAGTCGGCTCAGTTCTCTGAGCAGGTTCAGAGCATGTTCGACCGCGTCGCCGGCCGTTATGACCTGCTGAACTCGCTGATGACGGCCGGCCTCCACCACAGCTGGCGGACCAGGGCGGCGGATCGGGCTGAGCTGAGTCCCGGCGACGCCGTGCTGGATGTTTGCTGCGGGACTGGCGATCTGGCTTTCGAGCTGGCGCAGCGTGTCTTGCCTGGCGGCCATGTGGTCGGCTGCGATTTCTCCGAGCAGATGCTTGACCTAGCGCGTGAGAAGGCTGCAGATCGAGGCGTGGAGTCGGTCCGTTTCGAGTGGGCGGATGCTTTGCAATTGCCTTACGGCGACGCACGGTTTGATGCGGTGACGGTGGGCTTTGGCGTTCGAAACTTTGCCGATCGGGATAAGGGCTTGCGAGAGATGGCGCGCGTGCTGAAGCCGGGGGGAAGGCTGGTCATCCTGGAGTTCACCGAGCCGAAACGGCCGCCGTTCTCGACCTTCTACTCGCTCTGGTTCGATCGCATCGTGCCCGTTCTCGGCCGCCTCACGCCCAATCCAGATGCCTACTCGTACCTCGCCAAATCGGTCCACAGCTTTCCGGGTCCACCCGCCCTGGCCACAAAGATGGATGCCGCTGGCCTGGAGCAAATCCGCTGGCTGCTGATGGCTGGGGGGATCCTGGCGATCCACAGCGGCGTCGCCAGATAGTCACTGGTGACCCGGCACTCGGCAGTCCCGCCACCGGTAACCGCGGTCCTCGATGCATCGAGTCGGTGGCTGCCGGCGCGGCTGGGGCGGGTGGAGGAGCTCCTGCGCGAGCAGGCGCGAGGACACGGCGAGGATCTGGCCGCGGATGCCGCAATGACCCTAGAGGCCGGTGGCAAGCGGTTGCGGCCGATGTTGGTCCTGCTCTGTGCCGGCGAAGAGGCGGGCGAAGAGGCGGTTCGGGCGGCGACCGCGATCGAGCTGGTTCACATGGCGACCCTGGTTCACGATGACGTGCTCGATGCCGCGC
>JBAREU010000139.1:0-17371 GCA_049796515.1 Solirubrobacterales bacterium | reverse complement strand
GACCGCACGCACCGGCCCGCTCGACCGCCCCGGGACGAGCTGGCGCGACCGCCCGGCGATCGATCGCGGTGACGGCGTCTACCTGGCCGGCGACATGGTCGCCGCACCCGGACTCCTCTCCGAGGTCTCCTGGGCGAGCGCGGTCGAGGCCGCCGAGCTGGCGGTGGCCGCTAGCGCACCGCTGCGATCGCCTGCTCTATCTGGCTGAGCGACGGGTCTTCCTGCAGCGTCCGCGTCCCACCCGGTCCGCTGACGATAATCGCCTGCCCGACCCGGATACCGAGCCCGCGACCCAGCTCTTCGTAGCCCTCGAGGCGCTTGGCGATCGGTCCGCCGGTGCCCCCCTTCTCGTCGAGTGCCGCTTCCCACTCGGGCACATTGAGCTCGCCGATCGAGCCCGCCAGTGAGCTCATCAGGCGTTCGCCGATCCCGAACCGCTCGGCCTCGTCCTGGTTGACGAAGAAGAGGTAGGTGTACTGCCAGCCGTAGCCCTGCTCGGCCGCCGCCTCAGCGCCGAAGAAGCCGAGCTCCAGCGGGTTGGCCGCGATCGAGTAGTGGCGCATCAGCAGCTTCGCCTCTCCCTCGCGCGCGTAGCCTTCGACCAGGGCCGGGATCGTGGTGAGGAACTCGTCGCGACAGTTGCCGCACTGAAGGTCGTTGAAGACCTGGATCGCGACCGGCGCGTCGGCAGAACCGAGCCGGTCGCCTTCCTGCGGGATGCCGCCGAAGATGCGCTGCGCGGAGGCGATGCCGTCGACCCGCACCACTTCGCGGCCCGCCTCTTTGGTCGAGATATCGACGATTACATAGCCCAGCGCGGCGAGCGCGAGGCCAAGCGCGAGGATGACCCATAGCCTGCCGCGGCGGGGAATCGGAGTGACGGCGACTTCGGACACGCCCGGCATTATCGCGACGCGCGATCGCGACCGGCCGATCCGCGCAAAGAGCGCCGCTCTCGGTTGACACGTCCGTCCTCCGGGGTAAAACTGGGCATACCCGATTTCAACTACATGGGAGGTCCGCCGTGGCCAATCACCTCACTCCGTCCGAGCTTGCCGACGAGCTGCAAATGAAACGGCAGGAAGTGATCGGCAAGTGCGTTGAGATGCACGTCCCGATCTTCCACGGCCGCATCGACAAGTCCCTCTTCCAAACCTCCCTGCGGCAGACCTCCGAACAGCGGCAACGCCGCCGTTCCGCCACCGCGTAACCCTCACCAAGCGTCTACTAGACTCCCCGCCGTGGAGGAGCGGGGAACCAACTCGACCACCCTTGCGGACCTGCTTCCGCGCGCCGCGCGGCTCTACGGCAGCACCCCGGCGATCCAGTACAAGGACGGCGGCACCTGGGTCAAGCGCAGCTTCACCGAGGTCGAGGAGACCGTGCGGAAGCTGGCCCTTGGCCTCGTCGACCTCGGCGTCGAGAAAGGCGACAAGGTCTCGATCCTCGCCAATACCCGCCCGGAGTGGACCTACTTCGACTTCGCCGCCCTCTCGGTTGGCGCCACGGTGGTACCGATCTACCAGACCAACTCGCCGGAGGAGTGCCAGTACGTGCTCGAGAACTCCGACGCCAAGGTCGTGATTGTCGAGGACGACGAGCAGATCGAGAAGATTCGCAAGGTCCGCGACAGGCTGCCACAGCTGGAGACGGTCGTGCGGATGACCGGCTCCAGCGAGGACGCGGTCTCCTTCGACGACCTCGCCTCGCGCGGCGGCGGCCGCGACGCCTCTGAGTGGGAGCAGCGCTGGCAGGCGGTGACGCCGGCGGACGTCTGCACGTTCATCTACACGTCGGGGACGACCGGACCGCCGAAGGGCTGCGTGATCACCCACGGCAACTACCGGGCGATGCTCGACATGGTCAACGAGAACAGCGTGATCGAGAGCGAAGACGTCACCTATCTCTATCTCCCCCTCGCCCACTCCTTCGCCCTGCTGATCCAGCTCGGCAGCTTCGATCTCGGCGCAACGCTCGCCTACTGGGAGCGCGATCCGCTGAAGCTCATGCCCAACCTGGCCGAGGTCAGACCGACCTACTTCCCCTCGGTGCCCCGCATCTTCGAGAAGATCTACACGACGGCGACCAGTGCGATGGAGAAAGAGGGTGGCCTGAAAAAGGCGATCTTCGACTGGGCGATCCGGGTTGGCCGCAAGATGCGCGAGACCGAACGCGCCGGCCGCCAACCGGGCTTCTTCCTGCGCAAACAGTACGAGTTTGCCGACAAGAAAGTCCTCTCGAAAATCCGTGGCCTGTTCGGCGGGCAGCTTCGCCTCGCGGTCTCCGGCGCGGCCCCGATCAACCCGGACATCCTGCACTTCTTCGACGCCGCCGGCGTGCTCGTGCTCGAGGGCTGGGGAATGACCGAGACCTCAACCGCGGCGACGATCTCCACCCCAGAGGACTTCAAGATCGGCACGATCGGCAAACCCTTCCCCGGCTGCGAGGTGAGGATCGCCGACGACGGCGAGATCCTGGTCAAGGGACCCAACGTCTTCCAGGGCTACTACAAGAACGAGGAGGCGACCCGGGAGACGATCGTCAACGGCTGGCTGCACACCGGCGACATCGGCTCGATCGACGCCGACGGCTTCATCACCATCACCGGGCGCAAAAAGGACATCATCATCACCGCCGGTGGCAAGAACATCACCCCGGCCAACCTCGAGAACGAACTCAAGCAGCACCCGCTCGTGTCCCAGTGCGTCGTGGTCGGCGATCGGCGTCCCTACCTGGTGGCGCTTGTCACCCTCGATCCCGAAGAAGCGCTCGCTTACGCCAAGGAGCACGGCCTGCCCGAGGATCCCGCGCAGCTCGCCTCGAACCCCGAGGTGCGGGCGGCGATCGAAGCGCACCTGGCCAAGGTCAACGAGAAGTTCGCCCGGGTCGAGCAGATCAAGAAGATCGCGATCCTCCGCCAGGACCTGACGCAGGAAGCCGGTGAGCTGACCCCGACCCTGAAGGTCAAGCGCGCCGTCGTCGCCGACAAGCACCAAAGCGAGATCGAGAAGCTCTACGCGAGCTAGGAGGCTTCGCCTGGGAGCAGTGCCGCGGTGGTCTGCTCGAGCACCCGGCGCCAGGCCGAGGTCGCCTCCGGCTCCTCTTCGGCCGCCCGCTCGACCGCGCGGCGGACGCGGCGCTCGGAGATCTCGAGGCCGTGGCGCTCGGCAATCTCCTTGTAGCGGTCGTAGTCCTGGGCGAGCGTCGCGGTGACCGACTCGAAGCCGTGGCGGGCAATCTGCATGCGACGCGAGTAGTCCATGATCGGCGTGCCGAACATCAGCTCGTCGTTCGGCTCGGGCTCGACCAGGATGATGTCGACCCCGGGGTACTTCTCCTCCCACTGCGCCACCGCCTCGTGCAGCCGGGCGTGGGCGATCAGGCGGAAGGTCTGATTGGCGATCGCCGGCAGGCCCATGTCGGCGACCCGCCGGACCCGCGTGCCGAAGACGGTTGGGATCGTCTGCTCGAAGTCGTTTACGTAGGGGACGAGCGGGTTCACCACGATGATGAACTTCGCCCCCCGCTCGACCGCGATATCGACGTTGGTGGTCGAGCGGATCCCCCCATCGACCAGCTGGCGGCCCTTGAGGTCGACCGGCTTGTAGACGATCGGCAGCGCAGTAGAGCACTGGATCGCCTTGGAGATCGGCACGTCATCCCAACCGGGTTCGCCGAAGACGAGGCGCTCACAGGTGTCGAGGTCGGTCGCGGTGAGATAGAGCTCGTTGTCGAGCAGGCGGAAGTCGTTGACGCGGCCAGCATCGCTCAGGGCCTGCTCGACGTAATCGGATACCCCCCCGTTCGAGTAGAGACCGGTTGGCAGCGCCTCGGCGAGGCCGACGCCGATGTCGATCGCCGAGAAGTCGCCCATCCCGACCAGCCTCCGCACCAGCTCGGCCGTGCGCAGCGGCAGCATCGCCGCCTTCTGCAGGAAGCCGAGGTAGTTGAACCTCAGCACCTTGTCGAGGTCGAGGTCGTCGAACTCGGACGGCTCCCGCTTGTTGATCACCTGCATCATCTCGTCGGGGGTGACGCCGTTGGCCAGCATCGTCGCGACGAAGGAGCCGGCGCTGGTGCCGACGTAGACGTCGAAGTTGTTGACCGTGCTGTTGACCGCCAGCAGGTCGAGGGCGCGCAGAGCGCCGATCTCGTAGACGCCGCCGGTGAAGCCGCCACCGCCGAGCACCAGGGCGGTCTTCGAGGGGCGGCGGCGACCTTTGCCGCGTTTGCGGCGGGCCGGAGCCTCGATGTCGACGACCTTGCCCATAAACATGAATTATCCCAGACAGCGCGGGCGGTCCGCTACCTTGCCTAGCTCTCGTGTTGCAACGTCCAGTGAGACGAGCTGCGATTTGCCTGATTGTGCTGGTCGGGCTTCTGCTGCCAGCGGCGGCGAACGCGGGGCCTTGTGGGGAGATGCGTGCTCGGCTTCTCCGTGGCGGGGGTGGGGCGAGTGGGCTGTTTGTGATCGATGCTGAGAGCGGTGCGCCTGTCTGCGGGCGGGCGCCGGGCACGCGGCGGCCGTTGGCTTCGAATACCAAGCTGTTTACGACCGCAGCCGCGCTGGCTCGGTTCGGGGCGCGCTACCGGATCGCGACTCGGCTGCTCGCCGATGGTGAGATCGACGAACGGGGGGTCCTGCACGGCAGCCTCTACTTGCAGGGGGCGGGCGATCCGGCGCTCGGCAGCCGTGCCTTCTACGAGCGCTTCATGGGCGGGCTGGGCACCAATCTCTTCACGCTCAAGCAGCAGCTGCGAGCGGCCGGCTTGCGCGCGGTGACCGGGCGGCTGTACGCGGACGACACGATCTTCGACCGGCTGCGCGGTGTCGCCGATTCCGGCTACGCGACCAGCCCCTACATCGGCCCCCTTTCCGGCCTCTCCTTCAACTCCGGCTACGGCAGCTCACGCGGCAGCTTCTTCGCCTCCGATCCCGCCATCCTGGCCGCCTCGAAGCTGGCGGGTGCGCTGCGCTCCGCCGGAGTCTCGATCCGTGCCTCCGTTGCTCGCCGCGCTACGCCGGCGGGCGCCGAACCGCTCGCCACCGTGCGCTCGCCGACGATGTCGCAACTGGTCGAGGCGACCAACCTGCCCTCCAACAACTTTTTCGCCGAGATGCTGGTCAAGTTGCTCGGTGCCAACTTCGGCAATGCCGGGACGACCGCCGCCGGGACCGAGGTGGTCGAGCGCTTCGCCCGCGGCCGCGGCTCGGCGATCCAGGCCGTCGACGGCTCCGGCCTGACCCGCACCAACCGTGCCTCCCCGGCCCAGGTCGTCCGCCTGCTGCAGGGAATGAGAGCGACGCCGGTCGGCGACGAGTTCATCCAGGACCTGGCGCTGACGGGACATGAGGGCACGGTCGACGACCGCACCGAGGGGACGGCCGCCTACGGCCGCTGCCGCACCAAGACGGGCACCCTGACCGGGGTCAGCGCCCTGTCCGGCTATTGCTTCAACCGCAGCGGCCGGATCATGATCTTCTCGATCCTGATGGCCAGCGTCTACGACCTCTCCCTCGCCCACTACGAGCAAGACAAGATCGCCGCCCTGGTCGCCTCCTACTGATCGTGTTTGTGGCGGCGTTTGGCACGCTCGTCGAGGGTGACATACACGACGAAGCACGAAATGAACGCCACCACGACCAAGGCGTGCAGAGCGCCTTCCCCCGCGTTCCTCAGGAGGATTCTCCCCACTACCAGGATCACAAACGCAACGGCAGCGCCGATATTCGCGTAACGGATACCGTCCATCTCATTCCTCCATGCGCAGACAAATCATTTCAGAAACCCTAGCGAAAGACGAGATCCAACAGTACGACCGCCATGCCTACGAGACCCCCTGCGTAGCCATCAACCAGAACACGTGTCTCCAACTCGCACCGCGACCGTTGCGCCATCGACCGGTAGGTGCCAAGCACAAGGCCGCCGAGGACGATTCCGGCGCCGACGGCAGCCGCCACCGCCTCGAGCACGGTCGTCAACGGGCCGATCTGCGAGAGCGCCATACCAATGATCCTGCTGGGGCTTGACGCACGCGTGGCGCGCACAATGTGCCGGAAGTGGAAATTTTTCCTGGCGGAAGTCGCTACGGCGACGACTTGGTGAGGATCTCGCGCAACCCGGCTTCGTCGAGGATCTCGGTCTCCAGTTTCTCCGCCTTGGCCAGCTTCGAGCCGGGGTTCTCGCCGGCGACGACGTAGTCGGTCTTCTTCGAGACCGAGTTGACTACTTTGCCGCCCGCTGCCTTGACCAGGGCCGCCGCCTCCTCGCGGGTCAGCTCCGGCAGGGTCCCGGTGAGGACGACAGTCTTGCCTTCGAGCGGGCCCCCGGTGGCGCGCTTTTCGGACTCCGCCGCCTCCAAGCGCAGCCCCTTCTGCTTCAGCTTCTCGACCAGCGCCCAGGTCGGCTCGTCGGCGAGCGACTCGGCGATCTGCACGGCCATGATCGGGCCGACGCCCTCGACCTCCTCGATCCGTTCCGGATCGGCCTCGTGCAGGGCGTCGATCGAGCCGAAGTGGTCCGCCAGCGCCTCCGCGGTCACGTAGCCCACGCCGGGCAGGCCGAGCGCGTAGAGGACCCGTTTGAAGGGGCGCTCGCGGGACGCCGCGATCGCCGCCACCAGGTTGCGCGCCGAGACCTCGCCGAACCCCTCCAGCCCCGCCAACCGCTCCTCGTCCAGCTCGTAGATGTCGGCGACGTCGGCGATCAGGCCCTCCTGCAGGAAGCGCATCGCCTGCTTCTCCCCCAGCCCGTCGATGTCCATCGCGCCCTTGCTGACGAAATGCTTGACGTGCTGGAAGGACTGCCCCGGGCAGCCGGCGCGGTTGGGGCAGATCGAGAAGACGGCGTCCTCGGGCTTGACGGTGGGCGTGTCGCAGATCGGGCACCTCTGCGGCGGCTTGACGCGGCGGGCGCCCTTGCGACGGCGCTGGACCAGCGGCGAGACGACCTGGGGGATCACGTCGCCGGCCCGCATCACCACCACCTCATCGCCGACCCGCACGTCCTTGCGCGCCAGGTCCTCCTCGTTGTGCAGCGTCGCGGTGGAGACGGTGACGCCGCCGACATGGACCGGCTCCAACATTGCAAAGGGCACCAGATGCCCGGTGCGACCGACGTTCCAGACGACGTCGAGCAGCTTGGTCGTCGCCGTGGTCGGCGCGAACTTCCAGGCGATCGCCCAGCGCGGCTCGCGCCCGACCACGCCCAGCTCGCGCCATAGTGCCCGCTCGTCGATCTTGACGACGACGCCGTCGATCTCGTAGTCGAGCTCCTCGCGCCGCTCCTCCCACCAGCGGCAGCGCTTCACCGTCGAGTCGATCCCCTCGTGGTGCTCGGTGTCGGGGTTGACCTTGAAGCCCCGCTCGCGCAACCACTCGAGCTCCTCGCTATGGCTGGCCGGATCGAGCCCGCGCGTCGCACCGAGGCCGTAGCACCAGATCGAGAGGGGCCGTTCGGCCGCCAGCGCCGGATCGAGCTGGCGGATCGAGCCCGCCGCCGAGTTGCGCGGATTGGCGAAGGTGGGTTCGCCCGCCTCCGCCCGGCGTTCGTTCAGCGCTTTGAACTCGGCGATCGGCAGGTAGACCTCCCCCCGCACTTCGACCAGCGGCGGCGCTTTGTCGATCCGCAACGGGATCGCCCCGATCGTGCGCAGGTTCTGCGTCACGTCCTCGCCGATGCGACCGTCGCCGCGGGTGGCACCGCGCACGAGCACGCCGTCCTCGTAGGTGAGCGCGATCGCCAGGCCGTCGATCTTGGGCTCAGTCGTATAGCTGAACTCGGCGGCGCTAATGTCGAGTCGCTTGAGGTGATTGCGGACGCGCGTCTCCCAGGCGCGCAGCTCCTCCTCGTTGCGGGCGTTGGCGAGCGAGAGCATCTGCTCGGCGTGCTCGACCTGCTTGAAGCGATCCAACGGCGGTGCGCCCACCCGCTGGGTCGGCGAGTCCGGCGTCTTCAGCTCCGGATGATCGGCCTCGATCGCACGCAGCTCGTCGATCAGCGCGTCGTACTCGTCGTCGCCGATTGTCGGGTCGTCGAGAACGTAGTAGCGGCGATTGTGAACGGCGAGCTCGCGGCGCAGCGCCTCCGCCCGTTTCTCGGCGCCGGCGACGCTCACACCGACGAAGGAGAGCTGGCGGCGAGCATCTGCTCGAAGCGCCAACCGCGCAGCCGCTCGAGGCCGCCGTGGTCGGTGAGGTCGAAGTGGATTGGCGTCACCGCGATCCGCCCCTGCGAGACCGCCATCAGGTCGGTTCCCTCCAGCTCCTCGAAGCCCGGCTGCCAGCCGTAGATCTCGTAGTGGCGCCGACCGCCCTCGTCCTCGGATACGAGCTTGAGCTCGTCGTTGTAGACGCGCTTGCCGAGCTTGGTCACCTCGACGCCGGTCGGCTCGCCGGCGGGGCAGTTGACGTTGATTAGCGTCGCCGGCGGCATCTCCTCGGTCCTCAGCTCGGCGACGAGCTGGGCGAGGAACGGCGCCGCCACGCCGAAGTCGAACTGGCCGCTGACGTAGCCCATGCCGCCGCCCGAGGATTGCTGGGAGATCGCCACGGCGGGGATGCCGAGGACGATCCCCTCGAAAGCGGCGGCGACGGTGCCGGAGTAGGTGATGTCGTCGCCAAGGTTGGCGCCGTGGTTGATTCCGGAGACGATCAGATCCGGACGGTGGCCGACCAGACCCAGCTCGGCAAAGCGGACGCAGTCGACCGGGGTGCCGTCGGTGGCAAAGCCGCGATCGCCGTCGCCGAACTCGACCTCCTCGACCGTCAGCGGCGAGCGCGTCGTAATGCTGCGCGCGGTGGCGCTGCGGTTTGAGTCGGGCGCGATCACGTCGACCTCGACCCCGTCGACCTCGCGCAGGGCGCGGCGGGCGGCCTGCAGGCCGGGGGCCGAGATGCCGTCATCGTTGGTCAGGAGAACGCGCATGGAGGCGATTCTAGGGAGGGACGAGGGGGACCCTCTCGCCCGGACAAACGGCGGCCTAATTAGGCCGCCGTTTTGAGTATCCGCCCGTTCGAGAGGGTCCCCCTCGTCCCTCCTCAAACGCGGGCATACTGCGCGCGATGACCACCGTGCGGTTGGAGCTTGAATATGACGGAGCTGGGTTCAGAGGATGGGCGGCTCAGCCGGGGTTGCGGACCGTGCAGGGGGAGCTGGAGAGTGCCCTAGCGACGGTGCTGCGGGAGCGGGTGCAGCTGACCGTGGCTGGGCGGACCGATACTGGGGTGCACGCGCTGGGGCAGGTGGCCAGTTTCGTCACCGGCGCTGAGGTGCGGGAGGACCTCGCGCGGCGGCTGAATGGGGTCGGTCCGGATGACGTCGCAGTTACCGCCGCCAGGGCGGTCGAGGACGGCTTCGACGCACGCCACAGCGCCAAATCGCGTACCTACCGCTACCGAGTCCTCGCCCGCTCGGCCTCGAGCCCCTTCGAGCAGGGCCGAGCCCTCTGGTGGCCCCACCGCGTCGACTTGGAGGCGCTCGAAGCCTGCGCCGCCGCACTCCCCGGCACCCACGACTTCACCGCCTTCACCCCGACCCAAACCGACCACGTCCGCTTCGACCGCGACATCCTCGCGGCAAGCTGGGATCAGGAAGGCGACATCCTCACCTTCCGCATAACCGCCGACGCCTTCATGCGCAACATGGTCCGCATCCTCGTCGGCACGATGCTGGAAGCATCCGGGGGTCGCAGGACCCCCAAAAGCTTCACCGAGCTGCTTTCAGGCGCTCCCCGCTCGGCCGCCGGCGACACGGCTCCCCCCCACGGCCTCTACCTGGAGTCAGTCGGCTACTGAGTTACACCAGCTCGAGATAAACCATCTCGGTGCTGTCCGAGCGGCGGGGACCCAACTTGACGATCCGCGTGTAGCCACCGGGGCGCTCGCTGTACCGCGGCGCCACCTCCTCGAACAGCTTGTGCACGACGAACTTGTCGTTGTGCAGCGTCGCCAGCGCCTGCCGCCGGGCGTGCAGATCGCCCCGCTTGGCCAGCGTGATCAGCTGCTCGACCTCGGGCTTGACCGCCTTCGCCTTCGCCTGACTGGTCTTGATCCGCTCGTGCTCGATCAGCTGCTTGGAGAGGTTGGAGAGGAGAGACTCCCGGTGCGACGCGTCACGACTCAGTTTGTTGCGCTTCTTGCGGTGTCGCATCGTGGGTCTCCGGTCTCGCTCTCGTGCGTTAGTCCTGGCTCAGATCGAGGCCGCGGGCCTGCAGGGTCTCGATCACTTCCTCGATCGACTTCGAGCCGAAGTTGGGAATCGCGTTCAGCTCCGAGCGAGTCTTGCGAACCAGATCGCCGACGGTCTGAACGCCGGCACGCTTGAGGCAATTGTAGGAGCGCACACCAAGCTCCAACTCCTCGATCAGGATCTCGTCGAGCCCGTTGCTCGCCGCCGAGCGAGCTGCGGCGTCACCGCCGATCGCGGAGAGGCCGTCGCTGCCTGCGAGCGGCGCCGCGACCGCGTCACGGGCGGTCAGCTCCTCGACCCGCTCGGCATCGGTGAAGATCGCCAGGGTCTTGATCAGGATCTCCGAGGCCTCGCGCAGAGCCGCAGCGGGCTCGATCGAGCCATCCGTCTCCAGGTCCAGGGTCAGTTTGTCGAAGTCGGTCCGCTGACCCACCCGCGCCGTCGCCACCGAGTAGGAGGCGCGGCGGATCGGCGAGAAGATCGAGTCGATCGGGATCACGCCGATCGGCTGATCGTCAGACTTGTTCTCCTCGGCCGGCGAGTAGCCGCGTCCACGCCCGATCGTCAGGTAGACCTCGAGCTTGGTTTTCTTCTCCAGCGTCGCGATCGGCGCGTCGGGATTGAGGATCTCGACACCCGACGGCAGGTCGATGTCCTTTGCCTTGACCTCACCGGGGCCGCTGGCGACCAGCGGCGCCTCGACCTCGTCTGCATCGGTGTGCATGCGGACGACGAGATCCTTCAGGTTGAGGACAATGTCGGTGACGTCCTCTTTGACGCCTGGCACGCTGGAGAACTCGTGCGCTACGCCCTCGATGCGAACGCTGGTGACGGCGGCGCCGCCCAGCGACGAGAGCAAAACGCGACGAAGGCTGTTGCCAAAGGTGTAGCCGAAGCCCTTGTCGAGGGGCTCGATCGTGAACGTGCCGTGGCGGTCATCCGCCTTCTCTGCGGTTATCCGAGGGACCTGAAAGTCAGTGGTCATGAGTTCCTTGCGTATGGGTGTTTCCGAAATCAGTCCGGACTACTTGGAGTACAGCTCGACGATCAGCTGCTCCTGCACCGGCGCCGAGATCTCCGCGCGCTCCGGATAGCGCAGGACCTTGGCGGTGAGGGAGTCGTGATCGGCCTGCAGCCAGGCCGGCACGGTCGAGACGAGCTCGGTCGCCTTGCGAATCGTGTCGGTGGCCGCCGAACCTGACTTGATCGAGATCACGTCCTCGGGGCGCACCTGGTAGGAGGGAACGTCGACGCGACGCCCGTTCACCAGCCAGTGCCCGTGACGAATCAGCTGCCGGGCCTGGCGACGCGAGGCGGCGAAGCCGAGCCGGACGAGAACGTTGTCGAGGCGGGACTCGAGCAGGCGCAGCAGGTTCTCGCCGGTGACGCCGTCCTGACGGGAGGCCTTGTCGTAGTAGGCACGGAACTGGTTCTCCAGCACCTGGTAGTAACGCCGCGTCTTCTGCTTCTCACGCAGCTGCACCCGGTACTCCGACTGCCGCATGCGGCCGCGGCCGTGCTCGCCGGGCGGATAGGAGCGGCGCTCGACGCCGCACTTGTCGGTGAAGCAGCGCTCGCCCTTGAGGAAGAGCTTCTGACCCTCGCGACGGCACTGCTTGCACTGGGCTCCGGTATCGCGGGCCACTAGACGCGCCTCCGCTTCTTCGGCCGGCAACCGTTATGGGCTTGCGGCGAGACGTCCTTGACGGTCGTCACGTCGAGGCCAGCGGCCTGCAGCGAGCGGATCGCCGTCTCGCGACCGGAGCCGGCGCCCTTGGCGAACACCTCGACTTTTTCGAGACCGTGTTCCATTCCTTTCTTGGCCGCCGCATCAGCGGTGACCTGGGCGGCGAACGGCGTCGACTTGCGCGAGCCTTTGAAGCCCGCCGAGCCGGCGGACTCCCAGGCGATCACGTTGCCCTGGGTGTCGGTCAGGGTGACGATCGTGTTGTTGAACGAAGTCTTGATGTGAGCCTGGCCGTAAGCGATGTTCTTTTTCGTCCGGCGGCGGGTGCGGCCTTTGGCGGGTTTTTTGGCTGCGGCCATTGGTCCCTACCTCGCCGTCGGCGCCTTGCGCTTGCCGGCGACGCTCATTCGGCGCGGGCCCTTGCGGCCACGCGCGTTGGTCTTCGTCCGCTGGCCGCGGACGGGGAGGCCGCGACGGTGGCGCAGCCCCCGGTAGGAGCCGATCTCCATCAGTCGTTTGACGTCCTGGGAGCGCTCGCGCCGCAGGTCGCCCTCGACCTCGTGCCGCTCGACCGCCTCGCGCAGCTTGACGACCTCTTCCTCGGTCAGGTCCTTGACCGAGGTGTTCGGGTCGATCCCGGTCTCCGCGAGGATGTCCTGGGCGGTGGAGCGGCCGATGCCAAAGATGTAGGTGAGGCCGATTTCGACCCGCTTGTTGACTGGGATGTTGATCCCCGCGATCCGTGCCATCGTCGCCCTCGCCTACCCCTGCCGCTGCTTGTGACGCGGGTTCTGGCAGATCACGAGGACCGCGCCGTTGCGGCGGATCACCTTGCACTTTTCGCACATCGGCTTTACGGAAGCTCGGACCTTCATCGCTCCGGTGGTTGTCTCGACAACAGGACTCCCGCACACCCCATGAGTCGGGTGGCAGGCATGAACAAACGGCCCTTAGGGCCGACCGGGAAAGATAGCAGGGGACGGGTCGCGGGAGCAGCTCTGTCGGTGCTCTCGGCTACTCGTCCTCGTGCCAAGGCGTGAGGATCCTCGGGCCGTCGGCCGTGACGGCGATCGTGAACTCGAAGTGGGCGGCGAGCGAGCCGTCCTGGGAGTAGACGGCCCAGCCGTCGTCACCCATGCGGACAAGGGGACCGCCGGCGTTGACCATCGGCTCGATCGCCAGCACCGTCCCCTCCTCGAGCTCCGGCCCCTTGCCGGGCTCGCCGAAGTTGGGCACCTGCGGATCCTCGTGCATGTCGCGGCCGATCCCGTGCCCGACCAGGGTGCGGATGATCGAGAGCCCCTCGATCTCGACCGCACGCTGGATCGCCGCCGAGACGTCGCCGAGGTGGTTTCCCGGCTGCATCTGCTCGGCCCCGGCAAAGAGTGCCGCTTTGGTTACGTCGAGCAGCTTTCTCGCCTCGGCCGAGACCGAACCGATCGGGACGGTGATCGCCGCGTCGGCGACCCAGCCGTCCTTGATCACCCCGACGTCGATCGAGAGCACGTCGCCGCGCTTGAGCTCATATGGCCCCGGAATTCCGTGCACGACCATCGAGTTGGGCGAGGCGCAGATCGAGCCGGGAAAGCCTCGGTAGCCCTTGAAGGCCGGCTCGGCGCCCTGTGAGCGGATGAACTTCTCCGCCGCGGTGTCCAGCTCCTTGGTCGTGACCCCGGCGCGCGCCTTGGCCGCCAGCATGCGCAGGCAACGAACCAGGATCTGGCCCGAAGCCGCCATCCTGTCGACCTGCTCCGGGGTCTTCTTGACGATCATTCGATACACGCTAGCCACCCCCGGTGGGGATCTAGATCGCCTCGTCGGCTTCGAGCTTCAGCGTCGCCAGCGCGCGTCGCAGCTCGTCGGCCACCGCGTCTGGAGCGGCGCCGCCGTCGATCCGCCGCAAGAGGCTCTGGTGGTCGTAGAACTCGATCAGCGGCTCGGTCTTCTCGTGGTAGGTCTCGAGCCTGTGCTGGATCACCTCGGGCTTGTCGTCGTCGCGCACGATCAGCTCGCTGCCGTCGACGTCGCAGACGCCCTCCTGCTCGGGCGGATTGAACTCGGCATGGAAGACGTGCCCGCTCTCGGCGCAGGTACGGCGTCCGCCCAGCCTCCGCATCACCTCGTCGTCGCTGGCATCGATAAGCAGGACCCCTGTCAGCTTCCGGCCGAGCTCGCCGAGCTTTGCCGCCAGCGCTTCCGCCTGCGGCACCGTGCGGGGAAAGCCGTCGAGGATGAAGCCGTCGGCGGCCTCATCCGAGTCGATCCGCTCGGCGATCGCGCCGACGATCACGTCGTCAGGCACGAGATCGCCGCGGTCCATGTACTCCTTGGCTGCCTTGCCCAGCTCGGTCTCGTCGCGCACCGCCGCCCGCAGGATGTCGCCCGTCGCGTAATAAGGCAGCTGCAGATCTTCCTGCAGGCGCTCCCCTTGGGTGCCCTTCCCGCTGCCGGGAGGGCCAAGAAGTACGAGATTGAGCTCTATTTGAGGAATCCCTCGTAATTACGCATCATCAGCTGTGCCTCCAACTGCTTCACCGTGTCGAGGGCGACGCCGATCACGATCAAGATCGAGGTGCCACCGAAGAAGAAGTTGGCCGAGGTCTGGCTGATCAGGATCGTCGGCAGCGCCGCCACCGCACCCAAGTAGAGGGCGCCGGGGAAGGTGAGGCGGGAGAGGATCCGGTCGAGGTACTCCGCAGTGGGCCTACCCGGCCGCACGCCAGGTATGAAGCCGCCGTATTTCTTCAGGTTGTCGGCCTGGTCGACGGGGTTGAAGGTGACCGCCGTGTAGAAGTAGGTGAAGACGATGATGAAGAAGACCTCGCCCGCGACGTAGGCCCAGCCGTTGGGGCTGAAGAAGGCAGCGAAGTCGAGCGCGGCGGGCGTGTTGAGCAGCTGGCCGATCGTCGGCGGGAAGGCCATGATCGAGGCAGCGAAGATGACCGGGATCACGCCCGCCATGTTCACCCGCAAGGGCAGGTAGGTCGACCCGCCCGAGGTCATTTTGCGCCCGACCATCCGTTTCGCGTACTGCACCGGGATGCGCCGCTGACCCTCCTGGACGAAGACGATCGCGACGATCACGGCCAGGGCGACGAAGGGCATCATCACGACGAAGACCTGGTCGGGATTGGTCCACCAGGCCTGGATCCCGGCCGGCAGGCCGGAGACGATCGAGGCGAAGATCATCAGCGAGATGCCGTTGCCGATGCCCCGCTGGGTGATCAGCTCGCCCAGCCACATCAGCAGCGTGCAACCCGCGGTCAGGCAGACCACGATCAGGAGGATTTTCGGCCCGGCCAGGGTGCCGATGGAGTTACCCGCCCCCGCCTGTTCGCCGAAGGAGCGGAAGAGGAAGACGAAGCCGAAGGACTGGGCGAAGGCCAGCCCGACGGTGAGGTAGCGGGTGTACTGGGTGATCTTCTGCTGGCCGACCTCGCCTTCTTTCTGCAGTTTCTCCAGCGAGGGAACCACGACGGTCATCAGCTGCAGAATGATCGACGCGGTGATGTAGGGCATGATCCCCAGCGCGAAGAGTGAGAACCGTTCCAGCGCGCCACCCGAAAAGAGACTGAGGAAGCCAAGGACGTTGCTGCCGGCGAAGTTGGAGGAGAGTTCCTTGACGGCATTGGCATCGACCCCCGGCGCGGGGATGTAGGCGCCCATGCGGTAGAGCAGCAGCATCGCCGCCGTAAAGGCGAGCTTCTTGCGGATGTCCGCGACGCTGAAAGCGTTCGCAATAGTCCTGAGCATTACGGCTCCAGAGTGTGACAGGAACCGCCGGCTGCCTCGATCTTCTCCTTGGCGGCCGCACTGAAGGCGTGGGCGTGGACCTCGAGCTTCTTCGAGATCTCGCCGCGGGCGAGGATCTTGACCGGATCCGAGCGCTTCGCCAGACCCTTCTCCTTGAGGGTCTCGGGCTTGACCTCGGCACCCGCGTCGAAGCGCTCCTCGAGGTCGCCGACGTTGACCGGCTGGGTCGAGGTACGGAATTTCTCGAACGGCATCGACTGCTTTTTGTGCGGGCCGCGCAGCTTTCGCATCCGCATGTGGATCGGGTTCTGCCCGCCCTCATAGCCAGCCTTGCGCTTGCTGCCCGAGCGCGCCCCGGCACCCTTGTGCCCACGCCCCGAGGTCTTCCCCAGCCCACTGCCCTCACCACGGCCAAGCCGCTTGCGCGGCCGTTTAGAGCCGGGCTTGGGCGAAAGGTTATGAAGCCCAATCTCCTCCGAGCGAGGCGTCTCAGCCACCGTCAACCTCCACCAGGTGCGAGACGACCTTCAGCTGCCCCTGCAGCTGCGGCGAATCCTTCCTCTCGACAGACCTGTTGATCTTTCCGAGACCTAGCGCAGCAAGCGTGGCTTTCTGACTCGGATTGCTGCCGTTAGAAGACTTGACCTGCTTGACCTTGACAGCGCTCACGAGCCCTCAGCTTTCTCGGCCGGAGCCTCCTCAGCGGCCGGGGCTTTCGCCTCCTCGGCCGGGACCTCCACCGGCTCAGCCTCAGACGCCTCTGCCGCGGGTGGCGCAGTAGGGGGAACCACCCCCGAGGAAGCTTTAGCTACCGGAGGGGGTGGTGGGTCCCCTGCTGCGACAGGACCCGCGGCCTGAGACTTCTCGACCCCAAGCACCTGAGCAACGGTGAGGCCCCGAAGCTCAGCAACCTCCTCAGGCCTACGCAGACGAACCAAGCCGTCCATCGTCGCCTTAACCAAGTTGATCGGGTTCTGCGTCCCAATGCTCTTGGTAAGCACGTCCCGCACACCGCCAAGCTCGAGCACCGCCCGCACACCACCGCCGGCGATGACCCCCGTACCGGGGCTGGCCGGCCGCAGGACGACGTGTCCGGCACCGTAGCGGCCGATGATTTTGTGGGTCAGCGTCTGCCCGTATTTGGGCACCCGGATCAGGCTCTTGCGCGCGTTCTCGACCGCCTTCTGGATCGCCAGCGGAACCTCGCGGGCCTTGCCGTAGCCGATCCCGACGACGCCCTCTTCGTCGCCGACGGCGACCAGCGCGGTGAAGGAGAAGCGACGACCGCCCTTGACCACCTTGGCGACGCGGTTGATCTCGATCACCCGCTCCTGGAGGTCCAGCCCCCGGGGGGAGACCGTCTCCACGTTGGTCATGTCCATGCCCTTCATCGGACCGAACAAGGTAGCTGACTGAGCGAAGCGCGGCAGGCCATCAGAATTTCAGGCCTTTCTCGCGGGCGCCTTCGGCCAGCGCCTTGACGCGGCCGTGGAACTTGTAGCCGCCGCGGTCGAAGACGCAGGTCTCGATGCCGGCGGACTTGGCTCGCTCGGCGAGCAGCTCTCCCGCCCGCTTCGCCTGCTCGCTGGCGGAGAGCTTGCGCAGCTCCGGCTCGGTCCAGTTGACGGCAGCGAGAGTGTGCCCAGCCGCGTCGTCGACGAGCTGGGCGAAGACACCGCGATTGGAGCGGTGGACGGAGAGGCGCGGGCGCGCGGCGCTGCCGACGACGCGGGCGCGCACC